>PMOP01000064.1:0-13454 GCA_003161495.1 Acidobacteriota bacterium
AAAAGGTCTTCGCTCTGGGCACGCGCCCCTCGAATCCGTCCGAGAAGTTGATCGACTCGGGAAGATGGCGCCACTGCTGCCGGATTCATGAAGTTCTCCTGAACGACTGAATTGCGTTGCAGCGGGCCGGGCGGACTGACGTAAAGAAGCCGGGGCGCTCTATGACACCCATATTTAGATGCTCGCAAGTGGCAAGTCAATGCATGCTTTTTATTAGGGCCGGAGGAATTAGGGAGTGAAAACGCCAAGTGATGGGTTCCAGGACGGATACGCCTTGGAATTTCGAGCTATGACCTATCGACTGCCTTCGGGTTCCCCCTTGATTTCGGGCCTGAATCTGAGGATCGCTCGCGGTGAGACGCTTGTCCTGCTTGGCCGCAGTGGTTCCGGCAAGACCACCACCCTGAAGCTCATCAACCGCCTCCTGGAGCCAACGGAAGGCGAAATCCTGATCACAGGACGTCCGAGCGTCTCCCTGGACCCTATCCAGTTGCGACGGGGAATCGGGTATGTTATTCAAGATGCAGGACTTTTCCCCCATTGGACGGTTGCCAGGAATGTTGGCCTGGTGCCCCACCTCGAGCGCTGGCCGGAAGCGAAAATCCAGGCGCGCGTTAGGGAGATGTTGTCCCTGGTTGGCCTGCCCCCTGAGGAGTTCGCTGAACGCCGCCCCTCTGAGCTCTCAGGCGGCCAGAAGCAGCGCGTAGGGGTAGCGCGAGCGCTTGCCGCGGACCCTCCCATCCTGCTCATGGACGAGCCCTTTGGCGCGCTTGACCCTATCACCCGGGCCGACCTCCAGAAGGAATTCCGGGCCTTGGCGCTGCGGCTTCAGAAAACCATTGTCTTCGTCACCCACGACGTGCGAGAAGCCCTGTTCCTGGGCACACGGATCGCCCTGCTCGATCAAGGGCGGCTGGTTGGGGTGTATGCCCCGGCGGAATTTCTGAAGGCTACCGAACCGGAAGTCCATGCATTCGCGGCGTCGCTGGAATTTGGCGGGGCTCACGAGGGGGCGCAATGAACTGGTACGAGTTCATGCTGCGGAATCGCAGCGAGGTATTCGAACGGTCCCTCGAGCACATGGGTCTGGTGGGTGCATCGATGGCGATTTCGCTTCTGATTGGATTGCCTCTCGGGATCGCTTTGGTCAACCGCGCCAAGCTGCAGCGCTGGGTGGTTGGAGCCGCCAATGTCGTGCAAACGATCCCGAGCTTGGCGCTGTTCGGATTCCTGATCCCAGTGCCGTGGATCGGCGGCGTCGGGGCCAGCACGGCGATTGTGGCACTGTCGCTCTATGCCATTTTGCCCATTTTGCGGAATACGTGCACCGGGATCGCGGAAGTCGATCCGGCGGTCGTTGAGTCTGCGCGCGGCATGGGCATGACTCCGCGACAAGTGCTTTGGCAGGTGCAGTTGCCGCTGGCTGCCCCCGTTTTGCTGGCAGGAATTCGAGTTTCGACTGCGATCTGCATTGGCGTGACCACGATTGCGGCGGCGATCGGCGCGGGCGGCCTGGGAGTTTTTATATTTCGCGGACTCGCGATGGTCAACAATCAGGTCATACTGGCAGGCGCGATTCCCGCCGCGTGCCTGGCGATTTTGGCCGATTCCGCTTTAGGATATTTCCAGCGGAGCAGCGCCCGAAGATGAATCGAAGCCAGTCTTCCCCGCGATTTTGTAGCGCCGGCGTCTCGCCGGCAATTTTTTCAACTCTATGCTACGCAAAAGAGCCGGCGGGACGCCGGCGCTACGAAAAACCTGTGCTCCTTCCCGCATTCGTTGATTTACATTTCGCTGGTCGGATTGATCGTGACAAATACGGGCTCACTTCGCTCCTCCTTTTCGTTTTCGCGTTGCTGAGCGTGGCGGCTTTCAGCGGGTGCGGCAAACGCAGCGAGGAAACCATTGTTATCGGGTCGAAAAATTTTACGGAGCAGATTGTGCTCGCGGAACTTTTTGCGCAACAGATTGAGGCGCACTCGGCGCTGCGCGTGGACCGGCGGCTGAATCTCGGTGGAACATTTATTTGCCAAGATGCGCTCGTATCGGGAAAGATCGATCTCTATCCGGAATACACGGGCACGGCGCTTACGGCGGTCCTGAAAGATCCCACTCAGAAAGATCCAGCGAAAGTGTTTCAACAAGTGCAGACGGAATATCGCGCGCGCTTCAACGTGGAAGTGTTGCCGCCGCTGGGCTTCAACAATACGTTCGCGATGATTGTGCGCGGCGACGATGCGGACAAATTGCACCTCCGCACAGTTTCCGACGTCGCGCCTTACGCCCCGAAATGGCGCGCGGGATTCGGCTACGAATTCATGGAACGGCCGGACGGCTACCGCGGCTGGCTGGAGGCCTATGGGCTCCATTTCGCCGGAGCGCCGCGCATCCTTGATCTCGGCTTGTTGTACCGCGCGCTTGCGGACAAGCAGGTGGACCTGGTGGCCGGGAATTCGACCGATGGAACGATCGCGTCGCTGCACATGGTCGCGCTCGAGGATGACCTTCACTATTTCCCGCCGTACGAGGCAGTTCCCCTGGTCCGCCGCGCGACACTCGAAAAACATCCCGAGGTACGCGACGCCCTGGCCGCGCTTGCCGGAAAAATATCCGTGGATGAAATGCGGCGGATGAATTACGCGGTTGACGGCGAGCACCGCGATCCGGCCGATGTGGTCGGCGAGTTTCGCAAAGCGAAGGGGCTATAAAAACCGCGGCCGCCGCTGGTCTGCACGGGCCAGGTTGTGTTTCGTGAATTCGGCCTAATCCGTGGCGCCGTGCACGCTTGCCGATCCCGCCAATAGCCTGATCCTAAGCTAGTTTGATTTTGTGCCGATGTGGAAAGTGTGATCGAAAAAAGGTCGGAGCCAAGAACAAACATGATGGCGCAGGTTGAGGCCCGGTGGGAAGACGATGCCGGAACCTCCCATATTTGTCGCGGGAAACTCGAAGACATCTCCCCCAGAGGGCTGGGCATTCGGATCACTGACCCGATCCCCGTGGGGTCAAAACTGGTTGTCAGTTGGCGCCAGGAGAGTATCGCTGGAACCGTCGTACAATGCCGGCAAGTTGGCCAGAATCATTTTTTAGGAATTAAGCGAGACGCTGCACCTAAACCTGACGGCAACGAGTGAAAACCTACACAAAGTATCCCGCCCATATCGAAATTTTAGTATACGAAATGAAAATGCGAGCGAGAGCCGCGATCTATGGTGGAGGAAAGCTCATGGACTGGTCGGAGCGCTCGATCCAGAGCTGCACTTCGCGGTTTTGCGCGGACTTTACTGTTTCTTCCGACTTGGGAAACGGATCATACGCGCTGATCTCCACCACCACCACAACGCCGGTGCCGCCTTTCGGAGGCACTTCGGCGCTCTCAATGCGATACGTCTTGATCGGGCTGTAATATCCGTTCGGCCCCCAAAAACTCAGGAAGTCCTGGTAAGAAAAACTCGCATGCGGATGCCAGATTTGATACGCCTTCTGCGTATCTCCGGTCGCGACCGCTTGCATGAAATTTTCCGCCGTGTGTTTTTCGGGTGTGTAACGCAGGAAATACCACATGCTCGCGCCGAGCAAGAGCGCCAGCGCCACCGCGCTGATGACGTAGCGCAAGGCCCTCGATTTCGGTTCTTCGGGGCCGGCGTCGAGTATTCCCATGAACGTTTCTCCTTCGCGCATCCTAAATCTGCCTCTTGAAGAAGGCGACCGACAGAATGACCAGCACAATGGAAAATCCGGACAGAATAAGAATATCCGAATAGATGCCCGAGAATCCCGTATTTTTCAGGAGCAGCGCCTTGAGCGCATGAACAGCATACGTGAACGGATCGATGTAGGAAATCCATCGCAGCCAGACAGGAAAACCTTCGACCGGATAAATGGCTCCCGACGGAAAATACAACAAAGTATTCAACACGCCGAAAATGGCGCGCGGCACGAGCGGATCGCTGACGCGAACCATGAGCAGAAACATGAAGCTGATCATGGCCACCGAAGTCGTGCCCAGGACAATCATGAGATAGAACAGCCGCACCGGATCCCACAAGCGGTCAATTCCCGCGATTAGTCCGCCGATAATCGTGATGGTCGTTCCGGCCATCAGTCCCTTGATTGCTCCGGAAAAAATAAGTCCCAGGATGAGCTCGGTTTTCGTGATCGGAGTTACGAGATATCCTTCATGCAGGCCGCGCGATTTGTCGTCGATGAACGTGATGCCGCCGCCGATCATGGCCACGATGAAAACGGACATGGCAATCGATCCCGAGAGCAGATATTTGATGTATTCGATGTACGGATACAGTTCGACCACTTGCAGATCCACGAGCGGATTCAGGCGCGGCAACGGGACGGTCAAACGCTGCCCCGGTTGAAACGGGTTCAGGCCCTGATTGATATCTTTCACCAGATCCTGCATGCGCGTGAGGATTTCGGAAGTGACGAAATTGTCCGTGTTGTCCTCGATAAAGGCGATGCGCGGGCGGTTTCCCTGGTCGACGCGTCGCGAATAATCCACGGGAATGTAGACCACGGCGCGAACGAATCCCGCACGCAAGTCGACGATGGCGTCGGAAACCGAATTGTAATTTTCCACTTGCATTGTTTGCGGCCCCGCAACAATGGCCTCAAACCGTTCGCGGAGATCGCGCGAGTAGGCTGTGCGATCTTGGTCCACGAGGGCAATTTTGATTCCTTTGATTTTTCCGCCGAACGCGTATCCGAGCACGATGAGCTGCATCAGCGGAAAAATCATGGAGCTCATCATCAGCGCGGGACTGCGGAAAAATTTCCGCATGTCGCGTTCGATGATGGCGGAGATGCGCTGGAGTTTCATGCGTTTCGGGCGGTCCTTTATTTGTACAGATGGCTCATGTCGCGCTTCACCGTTTCCGAGGCGGCGTCGCGCAGCTGGCGGCCCGTGTAGTACAGAAACACGTCGTCCAGCGTGGTGCCCTGCACGGAAACGCGCCGCACGTTTACGCCGCGGTCGCGCGACAGGTCCATCAGTTCGCGCACGGTCAGCGGGCCGCTGGTCGTCGAGATGTGAATCGCACCGTCGTGATCGGCAACGCTCGCGACGCCGTTCAGTTTTTCCAGGGTTGCGTTCCAGCCCGCGGGCGGATTTTCAAATTCCGCTTCCACGATATCGGCGGCTGGCACGCTGTCCTTCAATTTTGCGGGCGTATCGAGCGCCACCAGTTGGCCGTGATCCACAATCGCAATGCGGTCGCACAGTTTATCAGCTTCGTCCATGTAGTGTGTGGTCAGCAAAATGGTCAGGCCCGCAGCTTCTTTTAATTTCGTGATCATTTCCCACACCGCGGTGCGCGAGACAGGGTCCAGGCCCGTGGTCGGCTCATCGAGGAACATAATTTTTGGCGAGTGGACCAGGCCACGCGCGATTTCGAGACGCCTGCGCATCCCGCCGGAAAAACTGCCGACCAATTTATCGGTGAATTCGGTAAGCCCGACGGATTCCAATAATTGCGGGATCAATTGCGCTCGCTGTGCGCTGGTCAGGCCGTAGAGCTTGGCGTGGATCATCATGTTCTCGCGCGCGGTCAGCTCCGGGTCGGAGGTGAGCGCCTGCGGGATCACGCCAATGGCGTGGCGCACGCCGTCGGCGTCCGTGACCACGTCGTGGCCGCCTACTTCGGCCTTGCCTGAGGTGGGCGGGGTGAGCGTCGTCATCATGCGGATTAGCGTCGTCTTTCCCGCGCCGTTCGGGCCGAGCAGGCCGAAGATTTCCCCTGTTTGTACCGTGAAACTCACCTCGTTTACGGCCACGAAATCGCCAAACTGCTTTTTTAATTTGGTGACTTCGATCGCGTTGGGGTTAGGTGCGTTCATAGCAAGGAGCAATGGTTCAAGAACGGTTTTGTAGCGCCGGCGTCCCGCCGGCAATTTTGCGCGCCATACGTGCATCGAACTGCCGGCGAGACGCCGGCGCTACAAAACCCCACAGGCTGAAGCCTGCGCCACTCAAATCAAAATCTAGATCAGTTTGCGCCACCAGCTTTGCTCGGAAGGTAGCGGCGGCAGCAGCACCGTCGCGGTCATTCCGGACATGAGAGTTCGCGCGGTGTTGGAGACGGCCACTTTAATTTCAAAAGTTTTGATATCGCGCTTGGTGCGGCTCACGTCACGCTGGGTCGCAAAATCGCTTTCCACTCCCTTGAAAATGACGGTGCCGTCAAGAATTTTACCGGAGGGGAGTTGCACGTCGATCCGCTGCTTGAGGCCGACGCGATCAATGTATGTTTCCTCCACATCGGCCTGCACCCAGAGATGGTCCACATCCAGAACCGTCACGATCGGCTCGCCCACCTGCAGCACTTCGCCTTGCCGGGCGGCGCGAACGGAAACGACACCGTCCAGAGGCGCGAAAACTTTGGTGTACCCGAGGTGCACGTCCGCAGTGGCTTTATCGGCGCGCGCTTGCTCAAGCTGGGCGCGCGTAGCCGCCAGATCGGTTTGCTGAACGTCGAGCTGCTTCCGGTTTGCTGTGGCCACCGCCACTTGCGCTTCCGATGCGCGCACTTGATCTTCGATGGATTTGACGGCCGCGTCGGATGCCTGCATGGCGGCGAGCGCGAGGTCGCGGTCTTGCGCGGCGGCCACGCCGGCGTCGAACAAACTTTGTTCGCGCTTGTACGTGGTTTGATCGCGCCACAGATTGGCCTGGGCTTGCGTGAGTTGCGAGCGCACAGAGGTCAGAGTAGCTTCGGCCTGGCGCACGGAAGCGCTGGTTTGGTCGTCCGTCCAACTGCGCGTGCCCGCGGCCGAAAGAACTTTGTTCTCCAGCATGTGGATATTGGCTTCGGCGGAATCGCGCGCCGTGATCCATTCTGCCGGATCGATTTCCGCGATCAGGTCGCCTTTGTGGACCTCGGAACCCTCATCCACGGTGAGGCGGATCATGCGGCCGGCGATTTGCGAACTCACAATCACATCGTTGCCGGTGACAATTCCGGTGAGCGGAATTTCCTTACCCCTCGGCGTGGTCGTCAGATACACGATCACCGAGATGGCAAACAACACGCCGACAAACACAAAAAATTTGGACATTTTCATAATGCGGGGCCGCGTGTATGCACAGGGAGTGTCATATTCATTCGATCAACTAGTTTACGGTAGGAATATCGCGGCCACAAGAAATTGCGGGAAGGGGAGGTGTCCATAGCCGTGAGGCTGGAGTAGCACAGGCTTCAGCCTGTGGGTTTTAGTCCTTGCGAGTACAAAACCCCACAGGCTGAAGCCTGTGCTACACAAAAACAGAAAACTCATCCTACGGATTCGGCTGCGGCGCCGGCGTGCGAGATCCGCCGCAACGGCTGCGCATGCCTTCGCGGAATTTCTCGCGTTCCTCGGGCGACATCCGTTCCCAGCGCCGCATCATCTGGCCCCTCCAACCGAACCCGCCGCGTCCGGGGCGGAATCCCCCAAATAGCAGCCGCCCCAGCACCATCAATCCCACGGCCTGCCAAAATGTAATAGCACGAAGGCCGAAGAGCCCCGGCATCAGATAATTCCATAGATGCGTGACCACGAAACCAAATACCGTGAAGGCCACGATGGCGATAGCCGCAAATTTCAATCCGCGAAAAATTCTTCTTCCTCTCATGTTCATTCTCCTTATTTCCCCGCAAAATCGTCGTAGAGGGACTGCAGCCTGCGGCGTAAATGAAGCACCGCCGGATGCTTGCGAGACAGAAGCGTGTTCACGCTCACACCCGTTTCGGCGGAAATTTCCTTGAAGCTGAACCCATCGAATTCGTGCGCCAGAAAAACTTCGCGCTGGTCCTCCGGAAGTTCGTCCACTGCGGCTTCAAGTTCTTCCTGCAAAATACTTCGCGCGTAGGCGGCCTCCGGTCCCGCATCGGGCGATGGAAGCAATTCTTCGAGCGAAAGCGAATCGCCGTCTTCCGAGTCTGAATCTTTTGCGGGCAAAAACGGCTCCGGTTTTTTCTTCCGGAAAGCGTCAATGATTCGGTTGCGGGCCACGCGATACAGCCACGCGCCCACCTGCTCGATGGGCTTCATCAGCCGGTAAGCTTCGATGAGCTCGTAGAAAACATCCTGGAGGATATCTTCCGCTTCGCTCTCATCGGCAACGCGCCTGCGAATGAAATTGCGCAGGCGGCCTCGCTCCCGGCCGATCGTTTCGTTGAGCCGCTGGTCCTGCTCAGCCATGATCCAGTATGTGCTCGCAGCCTTGTCCATGATCACGAAGGGCTTTCATTAACACTCGCGCCTGCTACTAAGGAGAACGTTTGAGCGGCGAAAATATTGCAGGAAAGTAAAGGAAGGGCGGAAAATAAGAGGCTATTCGTTGAAACGAAGGAGTTTACACGGCGTCTTTCGCCGCTGCCTCGAGGGCGTCGCCGATGAGGATGACCGGCTTCCATTCTTCCAGAAACGCCGCGCCGAGATTGTTGTAGAAATCGATGGCTTGCTTGTTCCAGTCCAGAACTTCCCAGCGCATGCAGAAATATTTTTCGCGCCACGCAATTCCGGCCACATGCTTGATCAAAGCGGTGCCGATGCCGTGTTTGCGAAAAGCAGGGCGGACAAAGAGGTCGTCCAGAAACAATCCGGCGCGCCCCTGAAAAGAAGAATAAAACTCGAAGAACATGGCGTAGCCGGCGGGCTCGCCATTCCACTGCGCAATGGCCGCCCGAAATTTCGGGCGCGGCCCGAAGCCGTCACGCGCGAGGTCTTCCGCGGTGGTGCTCATTTCGTGCTCGAGATGCTCAAACGTCGCGAGCTCACGGATCATCGTGACCAGGAGCGCGGCGTCATTAGCGGTGGCGGGACGAATCGAAAGCATCGGCACAGTCCTGATTCCTGGGAATGCAAACGCGCCATTATAGACTAGCGCCACGGCAGATGTCGCCTGAAAGAGAATTGCGGTCCCCGGCGAGTTTTTGAGAATTGCGATAAGGCCACGCGGCATTTAAACGCAAGGCTGACGCATTGCATTCCGGACGGTCACGGGTGTACGTTATCGCCACCGGAAGCCCAAATCCAAAACCCGGCACGAAGGCCTGAGGAGGTCGCAATGAAACGCTTTGCGCTTGCTCTAGCATTTTTCATGGCTGCGCCGCTGGCGCTGTTTGCCCAGCAGTCTGCTCCGCAGATTCCGTTTGATTCCGTTCCCAATTTGCTGAAGCTTCCGAAGGACCTTTATCTTGGCGAGGCCTCCGGCGTGGCTGTCAATTCCAAGGGACACATTTTTGTTTATTCGCGCGGTAATTCCACGGGGCCCGCTTACGCTGGCACGGCGTCGCAACTTTTGGAATTTGGGCCGGACGGAACATTCATTCGGGAGATCGGGCACAACCTGTACGCCTGGTCGTTCGCGCATACGGTGCGAGTCGACAAGTTTGACAATATTTGGGCCGCCGACAAAGGCTCCGACATGGTCATCAAATTTAATCCCGCGGGCCAGGTCACCATGGTGTTCGGGCGAAAGCAGGAAGCCTCGGACGAAGGAACGGAGCCGCTCAAGCATCCTCATCCGCCTTTGCCTCCGGTGGACGGAATGTTTCGGCAGGTGACCGACGTGACGTGGAACGCGGCCGGTGATGCATTCATCAGCGACGGCTACATCAATTCCCGCGTGGCCAAGGTCGACATTCACGGCAAATGGCTCAAGTCATTCGGGGAACCCGGCGACGGGCCTGGACAACTCAACACGCCGCACGGAATTGCTGCCGATGCGCAGGGAAATGTTTATGTGGCGAACCGCGGCGATTCGCGCATCGAAGTGTACGACGGCGAAGGAAAATATCTTCGCGAGATCAAGATCGATGTGCCGTTTGATTACGCGAAGGAAGTCGCGGCGATCGGTCCCAAACCGATTCTCGGCGGCACGGACATGTACGCAAAACAATTGGGGCCCGGATCGCCCTGGTCGGTGTGCATCACTCCGGGACCGAATCAAGTGCTCTACGCGTCGGATGCTTTTCCCGGCCGCGTTTATAAACTCAGCCTGGACGGAAAAGTTCTGGGCTGGCTTGGCGAGTCCGGCAAAGAGCTCAAGCAATTCGGCTGGATTCACGAAATCGCGTGCCCATCCGAAAATGAAATCTACGTTGCCGAATTGCTGAACTGGCGCGTGCAGAAACTCATTTTGCATCCGAAGAAATAAATGGCAAGGGGGAATTGGTGGCGCAGGCTTCAGCCTGTGGGTTTTGGCGGCAAGCTCGAATGATCCCGCTTGGACTAAAACCCACAGGCTGAAGCCTGCGCCACTAAAACCGCATTATTCAAGCGCTTCTGAAGCCGAACCGGCGGGAAGCTCGATCGTGTATTTCGTGCGCATGCGCTCGCGATGCTGTGCGAGCGCGAGATCGATCAGGCGGTCGAGCAACTGGCGGTAAGGCAGACCCGTTGCTTCCCAGAGTTTCGGGTACATGCTGATGGACGTGAAGCCGGGGATGGTGTTGACTTCGTTGAGCAGGATTTTCCCAGTGCGGTTCTCGAGGAAAAAATCCACGCGGGCCATGCCCAATAAATCGAGCGTGCGGAAGGCGCGCACGGCATACTCCTGGAATTTTTTTACTTGTGCTTTGGAGAGCTTCGCGGGAATCAGGAGGCGCGTGCCTTCCTCCAGATATTTCGCGGCGTAATCGTAGAATTCGCGGTGCGGAATGATTTCGCCGGGGATGGACGCTTTCGGATCTTCGTTGCCCAGAACGGAAAGNNAGTTCCTTCGCGTCGTGCGCCTTGGTCATGCCGACGGAACTTCCGAGCGTCGCGGGTTTCACAAAAACAGGGAAGCGGAATTTTTTGCGAATCTCGCGAAGGATTTTTGCGCGCGATTTTTCCCACTCCGCGCGCGGGATCGCCAGGAAATCTCCCACCGGCAACTTGGCCTGCAGGAACAATCGCTTCTGCACATCCTTGTCCATGCCCACCGCGGAACCCAGCACGCCCGAGCCGACGTAGGGAAGCCCGGCGAGATCGAGCAGGCCCTGTACCGCGCCATCCTCGCCAAACGTGCCGTGCAGCACGGGAAACACGACATCCACATGCAACGCGTCAGCCCGCGAATTATTTGCGGGAACGAGCGCGGCCACATTGGGATCGGCCGAGAGCATCACGCTCTCGCCTGTGCGCAACACTTCGCCGAGCGAGGGTTTCGCTTGAGCGCCTCCCGCGGACAGCGGCAGCATTTTGTGAGCCGCGGTTCCGGCGAGCCAGCGGCCGTCTTTGGAGATGCCGATTGGCACTGCTTCGTATTTTTCGGGATCGAGCGCGGAAATGACGGATGCCGCCGAGATCAGCGAGACTTCATGCTCGCCCGAACGCCCGCCGAAGAGAATGCCGATGCGTAGCTTCTTCTTTTCCGTGGTCATCATTTGCGTGATCCGTTCGGCAATCAATTTGTAGCTCGCCTCTTCAGAGGCGAGGTTTTCTTTGAGCTGCGGGAAAAGCCCCGCCTCTGAAGAGGCGGGCTACAGCACATGCGCGCTACAGCACATGCCGGTTAGAGACGGCGCAACCCATTACAAAATTTTCTTTCCTAATCCGGAGAGGACCATTTCCACGCCCAGGAGAGCTGTCTGGTTATGCATATCGATCACCGGATTAATTTCAACGACTTCTAAAGACACCATCGCTTCGCTGTCCGCGATCATCTCGAGCGCCAGATGCGCTTCGCGATACGTCACGCCGCCGCGCACCGGAGTGCCCACGCCGGGCGCGTCATCCGGGTCGACAAAATCCAAATCCAGGCTGACGGCCACGCCGTCCGTGTCATCGGTTACGAAGCGCAGCGCTTCGCTCATCACGTCGCGCATGCCGCGCTCGTCAATATCGCGCATGGTGAAGACATGCACGCCTGAGTCCTTGATCAAACGCCGCTCCTTGGTATCGAGATCGCGGACGCCCACGAGCACCACGTTGCGCGGCTCTACTTTCGGTTTGTAACCAAGCAGCTCGACCAGTTCCGGCGCGCCAAATCCGATAATCGCCGCGAGCGGCATCCCGTGAATATTTCCCGAAGGCGAACTGTCCGGCGTGTTCATGTCGCCGTGCGCGTCAAGCCACAGATACCCGATACGCTTCGATTGCGCGCGAAAAAAATTCGATACGCCCGAACACGAGCCCACCGCGATGGAGTGGTCTCCGCCCAGCACCAGCGGAAAATAACCTTCCGTCAGCGCACGCTCGGTAATTTCCGCGAGGCCGCGGCAAGCTTCCGCAATTTCGTTCAAGTACTTGGCGCGCTTCTCGCCGTAGTGCTGCTCTTCCGGCTGCCTCACGTTCACGTTGCCGATGTCTTCCACCGTGTGGCCGAGCGACCTCAGCCGCGTTTGCAGTCCGGCCACGCGCAGCGCCGAGGGACCCATGTCCACTCCGCGGCGGCTTTGGCCGAGGTCCATCGGCACTCCGATGATGCGAATTTTTAGCGCCATAATTGCAGCCCGTCCGGCACGCCCCACGTGGGCGGGATAGCGGCAGGCCTTAAGGATAGACTCTGTAGATCATCCGAGGGAAGGGAATGACTTCGCGAATGTGCTCAGTTCCGCAAATCCAGGCCACGGTGCGTTCCAGGCCCAGGCCGAAGCCCGCGTGCGGGACGCTGCCGTAGCGCCGCAGGTCCAGATACCAGCCAAACGCCTCTTCCGGCAGATTGTGTTCCCGAAGCCGCTCCCGCAGCAAATCGTAATCAGCGACGCGTTCGCCGCCTCCGATAATTTCGCCGTAGCCTTCAGGTGCCAGCATGTCGAATCCGAGCGCGAGCTCAGGCCGTTCCGAATCCGGCTGCATATAAAAAGCCTTCATCGCGGCGGGATATCGATGCACCATCACCGGACGATCGTACGCGCTGGATAGGATCGTTTCTTCATCGCCGCCGAAATCGTCGCCCCATTTCGCCGGATTCCCGCGCTCCTGCAAAATTTTAATCGCTTCATCGTAGGTAATTCGGGGAAAGGGAACGGTGACGCTGGCGAGTTTGGAAGTATCGCGCCCAAGCGTTTCCAGTTCCCGTGCGCGATTCTTGAGCACCGATTGCACAACGTGGCTGACCAGGTTTTCGCCCAGCGCCATCATGTCTTCCAGATGCGCGAAGGCGGCTTCCGGCTCGAGCATCCAGAACTCGGTAAGGTGCCGGCGCGTCTTGGATTTTTCCGCGCGAAACGTTGGGCCGAAGGTGTAAACCTTGCCGAGTGCCATGGCCGTGGCTTCCACATAGAGCTGGCCGGACTGCGTCAGGTAAGCTTTCTCGTCGTCGATGTATTGCACTTCGAAGAGCGTGGTCGTGCCTTCGCAGGCCGCCGGAGTAAAAATGGGAGCTTCCGTAAGGATGTAGCCCTCGGAATCCATGTAATCGTGCGCGGCTCGCACAGCTTCGGCGCGAATGCGCAGGATGGCCGCCTGGCGCGGCGTGCGAATCCACAGGTGGCGGTGATCCAGCAGGAAATCGACGCCGTGTTCCTTCA
>PMOP01000064.1:13499-14747 GCA_003161495.1 Acidobacteriota bacterium
AAAAGGAGTTTGCCGGCTTCGCGCAGGTTGTACAGCCAGCCGCGCAGGGTAACTTCCTGGCCGTCGTGTTTCCCCACATCTTGAATCGTTACTACGGGCATGAAATTTGAGGACCTCTTTTCACCGCGCCAGGATTCATCACAAGCAAATTAATTCAGGAACGCTGCGTGGACGCGCAGGCGCTGTAGCTCGCCTCTTCAGAGGCGAGGATTTCTTTCAGCTCGACGAAAAGCCCCGCCTCTGAAGAGGCGGGCTACAGCGCCGGGTCACAGTGCGGGGCTAAAGCAGCTTCGAGGCGAACCAACTGCGTCAGCACTTTACGCTTTGGCCCGCTCCTCGTCGAATTTGTCGTATACGCCGCGAACGCCCTTCAGCGTTTCCGCGAACGCTTGCAAGTCGACGGAACCAGCCGCGGCCGCCGGCTCTTTCAATTCCAGGACCATGGGCGTTTCCGGCGGCAGCGCCGAGAGCGTGGCGCTCCAGTCAATCGTCCCCTCGTAGGGCAGCAGATGTTCGTCGCGCTCGCCGCGATTGTCATGCACGTGCGCGGTCGCGACAAAATCGCGCACATTTTCCAGCGCTTCCGGAGCTCCGCCGTCGAGATGGGCGTGTCCCGTGTCGAAGCAAATTTTCACACTCGTGAGGCGCGTCTGTTCCAGAAAATTTTTCAGGTTCACGGGGGTCGCCATCTCGCCCGGTGTGTTTTCAATGGCGAGCGTAACGCCTCGATGGCGCGCAAACAGGGACAAGTGTTCGAGAGAACTGAACGCGGCATCCCATTTTCGCTCGTCCGGAACGTCGCGTTGCCGCGCCACGTGCTGCACGCAGTAGCGAAAGGGAATGTGCTCGACGAGGTCGAGCGCGCGCTTGATTTCGTCAACCACTTGGAGGCGTTTCGATTTGACAGGCTCCGTGATGTTGAGGACCGCGTGCGGACCGGAGCGTCCCCACACGTCGTCGTTATACATCGGCGAGTGGAGCGAATGGAGCTTCAGAGGCGAATCGCGGAACCAGTGGCCCAGTTCGCGGATCTGCGCGTGGTCCTGATAATCGAGGTGCTGCTTGGCGCAGAAAATCTCNNCGCGCGCCGCTTCGCCCACCAGGGCAGCCGTCAGTTTCTTATTTACAAAAAGATAGGTGGAGAGAATGCGCTCGATCGTCACGATGTGCGGGCCCTGTGCGCCGGAATGATTTCGACTTTATGCGAAGCGTCCATTCGCGTCAAGGCAAGCCCTCGCCGGCCGAGTG
>PMOP01000330.1 GCA_003161495.1 Acidobacteriota bacterium
CGTTCCGTGATGCTGGCGGAAGCGGTGCGCAAGACGCTGCACAAAAAGGGATACGCGTCCAAAGTTGTGCATCGCGACCTGGCGAAGTAGGGAAGTGTTGTCGCGCTCGCCTTTAGGCGGGCAATTTCGATTTACACAAATGCTCGCCTGAAGGCGAGCGCTACACGAGAACCTTCGCGGCTTGACAAACGCGTGGACGATTCGTAGCGTACCAAGGCTTGCAAAAGTTTACTGTTTTAAAGGGATCGACATTTTCTTTGAAGAAACGCGAAGAACTCGGCCGGCTGTTGCGTTATGTCATGCCGTACAAGTTACGGCTTGCCGCCGGAGTCGTGTGTCTTTCCGTGGTGGGCTTGGCGGAAGGGCTGATTGCCCTCATGTTCACGCCCATCGTGGGCAACGTACTCAATCCTAAAGCCCCCGGTAACAGGCTCCCTCTGATTGCAAACCCCTTCACTCACCATGAAATTTACCTGAACTCTTTTCTCCCTTCGCGGATTCACAGTGTCGGAACATTGTTTTCCATTGCCATCCTGACCGTATTTATCGGCAAAGGCGTCGCGGAATATTTAGGAAACATCCTGGTGCAATACGCGGGAATCGCGGGCGTTACGGATCTCAGAAATCAGGTTTATGCAAAAGTCGTCCGACAGCCCATCGGCTTTTTCCAGCATCATCAAACCGGGCGATTGTTGTCCACGGTCATCAACGACGTCGAACGCGTGCGGAACGTGTTTTCGGAATATCTGGCGCTAGGTTTCCGGCACCTATTCACGCTGTTTTTCCTGCTCGCTGTTCTGTTCCTGACCAGTTGGAAGATGACGCTCGGCTCGGTCATTCTTCTTCCCCTGGTGGTGTTGCCCGTGCGGACATTGGGCAAACGCATCCGGCGTTCGACGGAAAAAATCCAGGATGGCGTGGGAGAACTTTCGCAGATTTTGGAAGAGACCGTCAGTGGGAACCGGGTGGTGAAGGCATTTGGCATGGAGGATTTCGAGGTTGGGAAGTTTCGGGATGCGGCGCGGAAATTGCTGCGTGAAAACATGCGCTGGATTCGCTCGGCGGTGGTCACATCGCCCATCATGGATTTGCTGGGCGCCGTCGTGATCGTATCGCTGCTGATGTATGCCCGGGGACAAATCAAGATCGGGGTTCTGACCGCGCCAATTTTCTTTACGTTTGTTTATGCGTTGTTCAAATCGTATGAACCCGTAAAGGGATTGGGCACGGTCTATCAGCAATTCGAGCTGGCATTCGGAGCGACCGGAAAAGTTTTCGAGTACGTGGGCAGCGCGGAAGAGCCGGCGTCGGAACCGCAATTGAAGCCGCTGCCTCCTTTTTCACGAAGCGTGGAATTCGATCGCGTGAGTTTCGGATACGATCCCGAGGTGCCCATCCTGCGCGATATTTCTTTCCAAGCGCGCGCCGGCGAAGTCATCGCGATAGTCGGCTCGAGCGGAGCGGGCAAGACCACGCTTGTGAATCTCCTCCCGCGATTTTATCCGGTGACGTCGGGCTCCCTGCGCATCGATGGTGTGGACGTGCGCGAAGTGACGCTGCGATCCTTGCGCGAACAGATGGCCATCGTCACGCAGGAGACCATTCTGTTTAATGACACGGTCTGGAATAATATCTGCTACGGACGGCCGGGCCTGCCGAAAGATCGCGTGGAAGCCGCGGCCAAAGCGGCGCTGGCGCACGATTTCATTCTGGAATTGCCGCAGGGCTATCAGACCATGCTCGGGGATCGCGGCCAGCGCCTCAGTGGCGGGCAGCGGCAGCGCATCGCCATTGCCCGGGCGATACTCAAGGATTCGCCGATCCTGATTCTGGATGAAGCCACGTCGGAGCTCGATTCCGAGTCGGAAATGCTGGTGCAGCGCGCGCTTTCCAACCTGATGATGAACCGTACCGCGTTCGTCATCGCGCACCGGCTCTCGACGATTCGCCGCGCCGACAAAATTATTGTCATCGAAGACGGCAAGATCGGCGAAACGGGCACGCATCAAGAACTGCTTGCGCGCGGCGGAATTTACGCGCGCCTCTATGAAATGCAGTTCGCGGATGTGGAAGACGCGGCGGCACCCGCGCCAAAGGCGGATCGATGAAAGCGACTGCGGCACTTTCCGGAATTTATTCGATGACCGGCTTCGCGCAGGCCCGCGTGGAGCGCGAAGGAAGCTCCGTGCGGATCAACCTGCGCAGCGTGAACCACAGGTTTCTGGACCTTCATCTTCGAATGCCGGATGGGTTTGAAGTGTTCGAATCGCGCATCCGGCAAAGCATTCGAAACAGGCTGAGGCGCGGACACGTGGACGTGAACATTTACTACGAGCCGGGCGGGACCGGCGGCGTCGAAGTCAATCACGACCTCGTCGGGGCCTACATGAAGGCCGTGGACAGATTACGCCAGGAATTCAACGTAAAAACGGAGCCGGACCTGGTGGCGCTCTTCCGCCTTCCGGGCGTTGTCGCGGCCGCTGGGTCCGCGAGCGATCTGCAGAGCGAGGAAATGCAAGAGAAGCTGGGCGCGCAACTGGAAGCCTGCCTGGAGCAGGCGCTGAATAAGCTGGACGCAATGCGCCGGATTGAAGGGGAATCGCTCACGACGGAAATGCGGGGGATGCTGGAGCGCATTGCCGCAAGGACAGCGGAAGTCGAGGCGCTCGCGGCACGCGTGCGTCCGGCGATCGCGCGGCGCCTCGAGGAACGCCTGGGAGAGCTGCTGAAAGGTGTGCAGATCGATCCTATACGCCTGGCGCAAGAGGCCGCGCTCCTGGCTGAGCGCAGCGACGTCAGCGAGGAGCTGGCCCGGCTGCGCAGCCACGTCGAACAATTTGGAAAATTGCTGGCCGGAGCGGGCGAAGCGGGAAAGAAACTCGATTTTCTTTTGCAGGAGATGCAGCGGGAAGCGAACACGCTGCTGTCCAAAACGCCGGGCGTGGAGTCCGAGGGCCTGGCGATCACGGGCCTGGCGCTGGAAGTGAAATCCGATATCGAGAAGCTTCGGGAACAGGCGCAAAACGTCGAATGACGCTTGCACAGGCACGGCAGCCTTTGGTGTTCATCGTTTCCGGACCATCAGGTTCGGGCAAATCCACGCTGGTGCAAAAAATGCTGGAAGTGCCGGGCACGATGTTTTCCGTTTCCAGCACAACGCGGCCGCCCCGGGGCACGGAAAGCTCCGGAAAATGGTATGATTTTATATCCGAAGAGGAATTCGATCGCAGGGTTCGCGCCGGTGAATTTCTGGAACATGCCCGCGTTTTCGGAAAGCATCAATACGGCACGCCGCGCCGGTGGCTTGACGAAGCGCAACGCAGGTCGCTGGACTTGGTGCTCGAAATTGACGTGCAGGGCGCAGAACAGGTAAAACAAGAGCTGCCGTACGCGGTGGCCATCTTTATTCTTCCGCCCGCCAAGGAAGAACTCGAACGGCGGCTGCGAGCGCGAGGGCAAGACTCCGAAGACGCGATCAGGCGGAGGATGGAACGGGCCCGGCAGGAAATTCAGCGATATACGGAATATGATTTTCTCGTAGTGAACGACGATATGGAGCGGGCCGGACGCGAAATCCAGGCGATCACGGTGGCCGCGCGCTGTCTTCGCAGTTGTTTGAGCGAGCGCGCACTCAAGATACTCGAATCTTTTGGAGGGTAACGATCTCATGACGGCCGAGAGTCAGGCACCGGATAGCAAGTTTGCATTTGTGGTGGTGGCGGCGCGAAGGGCGAGGCAGTTGATGCTCGGGGCGTCTCCACTGGTGGCGAATCCACGCTCGCACAAGTCCACTCGCGTGGCGATTGAGGAGCTGGGAGCGGGCGTGCTCGAATATCAATTGCCTGAAATCCCCGGCGACTTGCTGGACAAGGACGGCAAGCGGCGCAAGGAATAGGGCCGCGAAATTTTTATGCGCGTGGCACTCGGTGTTTCCGGCGGAGTGGCCGCCTATAAGGCGGCGGAACTGGTGCGCAAGCTCCAGCAGGAAGGCATCGACGTGCAAGTGGTGATGACCGCCAGCGCGCGGGAATTTATCACGCCTCTTACGTTTGCGGCGCTCACCGGACAAAAAGTAATCACCGAAATGTTTGGCGATGGCGGCGAATCCGCCGGCGCGAATGTGGAAAGCGCCATCGAGCATATCGCGGTGGCGCAGCGTACCGACTTGTTGCTGGTTGCTCCTGCTACCGCCGACATTATTGCTAAATTCGCCCGAGGAATTGCGGACGATTTTCTGAGTACTTTGTATCTGGCGTCGACCGCGCCGGTTGTGGTGGCTCCGGCGATGAACGTGAATATGTGGAA
>PMOP01000444.1:0-1127 GCA_003161495.1 Acidobacteriota bacterium
CCCTGGGATGAATTCACAACCAGTGACCCCGCCTGCAGCGCCACGCGAGTCAGTCCCCCCGGCACGATCGTAACTTTTTCGCCGTCGTAGAGGCAGTAGGGACGAAGGTCCACATGGCGCCCGGCAATCGTCCCGTGCGCGGCATCGTAGGAGGGTACGCAGGAAAGGGGAAGGACGTGTTGCGCGATGTAGTTCCGCGGGTCGGCCTTGATGCGCGCTTTGAAATCGTCAATTCTTTCGCGATCTGCGGTGGGGCCCATGAGCATTCCATAACCGCCCGATTCGCCCACGGCCTTTACGACCAACTCCGACAGGTGATCCAGCACATAGGAGAGATCTTCTTTTCTTGAACAAAGATAAGTGTCCACGCTCCGCAAAATTGGGTCTTCGCCAAGATAGTAACGGATGAAGGCGGGCACATAGGCATAGATGGCCTTATCGTCGGCGACGCCGTTGCCGACGGCGTTGGCAAGCGCGACATTTCCCGCGCGGTACGCGCCCATCAAGCCGGGGACGCCCAGCACGGAATCCGGGCGAAAAGTGAGCGAGTCCAGGAATTCATCATCGACGCGGCGGTAAATCACGTCGACGCGCTTCAGTCCGTGAATGGTTTTCATGTAGACGATGCCGCCGTCCACAATCAGGTCGCGTCCTTCGACCAGTTCGATGCCCATCTGCTGCGCGAGAAAACTGTGTTCAAAATAGGCGCTGTTGTAAATGCCGGGCGTCAGCAGGGCGATTTGAGCGTCGTTTCCTCCACGGGGCGACAGGCTGCGCAGAATGCGGGCCAGCTCCGCGGGATAGTGATTGACGGGCAGAACTTCGTATTCCTGGAACGCGTCCGGGAAGGTGCGCATCATGACCAGGCGATTTTCCAGCACGTAGGAAATTCCGCTGGGAGTGCGTACGTTATCTTCGAGGACGCAGAATTCTCCGGTCTTGGAATCGCGCACCAGATCGATGCCGCAGATGTGGGTGTGAATCCCGCGCGGCACTTCGATCCCGATCACTTCGCGCAGGAAATGCCTGCAGGAGTAGACGAGCGAGCGGGGAATCTGGCGGTCGGCAAAAATGCGCTGCTTGCCGTACACATCCTGCAAAAATAAATTCAGCGCGACGACGCGTTG
>PMOP01000444.1:1205-5589 GCA_003161495.1 Acidobacteriota bacterium
TCTTCAAACTGCGCAGGCATCATCGCGCCAAGTTTCTCGAAAATTTTGGCGTAGTGCGGGCGCGGCACGTCCGGCGCCGAAAACATCTCGTCGTAGAACGGCCCGACGTGATAATCCTCGAAAAGCCTCTGTAAAGGCATCTTGGAAGGCACTGAGGCCATGGAACAACTCTAACAAGAGTACTCCCAATTCATTAGACCAAAGAATCTATCGGTGCGATCAGGATTTCTCGTTCCAAGGCTTGGCTTCCGGATGCGATTATTCGGGCGCGGAAGGGGCCCTGCGGCTCCAATCCCTTACTAAGATCAACGGTCACAGGGAGATAGGAGCCCGTTGGCGTTACGGGGAGCTTGTTCAGGGTGGTGTAAGGACTCCGGATTTGGTATTGTCTGCTGCCGGAACATCGACCGGAAAGTATTGCATGCCCACACAATCTCCACTCGGCAGTGAATTGCGAGAACGCTATGAGGCGGAATCCGCGCGGCTCCAGCGCGATTTTTTCACGAACAAGGACGGTCTGAAGTATTTACAGGAAAGATCGGCGCTGGTGGATTCCATGGCCGGCCGTTTTTGGGCGCAATTTGCCGCCGCTTCCGGAGTCGAACCCTCCCACATTGTCTTCGCAGCCGTCGGCGATCTGGGCCGGCAAACTCTATTTCCTTATTCGGAAATTGACTTCGTCTTCCTCGCTGCAACCGGCGAAGCGGCGCAAAAATTCAAGGATGCGATTCAGCGTCTCACACAAGGCATGAACGAGATTGGATTGAAGACCAACTCGACCACGCGAATTATTTCGGATTTAGCTCAACTGGAATCTGAAAATACGGAGGCGATCCTTTCTCTTCTGGATTGCCGTTTTCTTGGCGGCGATGAGGAACTCTTCGCGAGTCTGCGGAGCAGGCTGATTCCCGACGTCATGGTCCGCGAGTCCCACGCGCTTGTCGAGCGCCTGGCGGAATTGACGCGCAACAGCCAACGCAAGTATGCGAACACGGTCTTCCACCTGGAGCCGAATGTGAAGGACGGTCCCGGAGGTTTTCAGGATTACGTGACGGCGCGCTGGCTTGCTGCCATGTCTGTGATGGAGAAGCACGCCGGCTGGCCCGATCCACAAACCTATTTTTCACCCGCGAACCAGGCAGCCATGGATTCCGCGCTGCGTTTCTTCGCTTCCGTACGTTGCTTCCTGCACTTCCGGAATAAGCGGGACCACAATCATCTAACCTGGGATGCGCAGGACGACGCGGCGGCCAAGAAAATTGGAACGCAGAACACGGAGGTCACGAGCGCCACGGATTGGATGCGCGTTTACTTCAGCCATGCGCGCGCCGTCGAACATATCTCCGGACAACTACTTGAGGAAATGCCCGCGGCTCAGTCCCTGTTTTACAGGCAACTGGAAACCTGGCGCACGGGTTTTTCCGATGAGGATTTTTCCGTCGTGGACGGATTGATTTTTTTTCAGCAGCCAGAAAAGTTAACCGATTCCGGACTTTTCTTTCGAGCCTTCCGGCTGATAGCCCAGCGCGGTTTTAAGCTTAGTCCCTCGGCCGAGCACCAGATGGAGGACGCCAGGCCCCGGTTGGCGGCAAACCCTCCAAGCGGCGGGGAATTTTGGCGATTTCTGGAAGACGTTTTCCCGGAACTGCACGCGGCGGACGCGCTGCGCGCGATGCATTCCCTGCATCTGCTGACACTGTTTCTGCCGGAATTGCAGGGGATTGACGCGCTGGCGGTGCGGGATGTTTCTCATCGTTTCACGGTAGATGAACACACGCTCCAGGCCATCGATAAACTGCACGGCTTGCGCCAATCCAAGTCCAAATGGGACGAACGCTACGCCGGAATCCTTGGCGAACTGGACCAGCCCGAGCTGCTCAATCTCGCCATCTTGCTGCACGATACCGGCAAGGCCGTCACGCTCCTGGAACCCATTCCGGCCAGCCTGGAAATTGCCGCAAAATGCCTGGAACGCTTGGAACTTCCCGGGGCCGACCGTGCGACCGTGCTCTTTCTCATTCAGCACCATCAGGATTTGGGAGCCGGGCTTCGGCGGGATATTTTCGATCCGCGCACGGTGGCGCAATTTGCCGAAAGTATTGGCAGTCCGGAGCTCCTGAAAATGCTTTGCCTGTTCACCTATGCGGACATCAAAGCCGTCAATCCGGAAGCGCTCACGCCATGGAAAGCGGAAGATCTCTGGCAGCTCTACATCGGCACGGCCAATTATTTCAACCGCAGCGTGGATGAACGCGTGCACGGCGACGCGAACGATGAAGTGCTGAACCATCTTCGCTCGCTTGCGGCAGCGGCAGGGCAGAAGCTGCAAACATTTCTGGAGGGATTGCCGCGGCGATATCTTCGCACGCATCCCGTCGACGAAATTTTGCGGCACTTTGAGATGTCCGGACGCCTCGGGCAGGACCCCGTTCAACTGGCGGTGAAGCGCACGCGGCACTGGTATGAACTGACCGTCGTGACCAAAGACCGCCCGCGTCTTTTCTCTACGGTGGCCGGGACGCTGGCCGCCTGCGGCATGAACATCGGGAAAGCAGGCGCGTTTTCGAACGCCGGCGGCACGGTGGTGGATACGTTCTCGTTCACGGACCGCTACCGCACGCTGGAGATGAATCTTCCGGCGTGGGAGCGCTTCAAGACCACGGTCCACGAAGTGCTCTCTGGAAAACGCGACCTCAAGCGCATGCTGCGGGAACGTCTCGAAGCGGAAAACGATCAGCCTGGAAAAATTGAGGGAACGCTGCAGATTCAATTCGATAATGAATGTTCCGCGCACAGCACGCTGATCGAGATCATCACGCAGGATCAGCCGGGACTCTTGTACCGGATCAGCTCCGTTTTCGCGCAGCAGGAATGCAACATCGACATCGCGCTGATCGATACTGAAGGCCAGACTGCCATCGACGTGTTTTACCTCACGACAACGGGCGGAAAGCTTTCGTCCGAGCATCAGGACAGGCTGCGCCAGTCTCTCATCAAGGAATTCTCCGCGTAATCGTCAGCAAGGAACGCAGGGTTTTGTGGCGCCGGCGTCTCGCCGGCGATTGCGGCGATGTGTCCAGAACTAAAAACGCCGGCGAGACGCCGGCGCCACAAAACATCGCGCGCCAAGCGTACTGCCAGCATTGCTGTTTCCGATTCATACACATAAAATGCATAAAATGGTGTATAGTTCTTTTTATGGGCAGGACAAACATAGTGCTGGATGACGACTTGGTGCGCAAGGCGCGCAAGCTCACGAAGCTGAAGACCAAACGAGAGATCGTTCGCAAGGCCCTCCAATTGCTCGTCCGCTCGGAAAGCCGCAAAGGCATTCTGCGTTATTACGGAAGCGGAATTTGGAAGGGTGACCTTAAGCAGATCCGCCGGAATCGCTCTTGATTCTGGTCGATACTTCCGTCTGGATCGATTTCTTCAGCTCTTCTCCCGGCATAGCTGGCGGCGAATTGCGGCGAATGATTGACGAAGTCGAACCCTTTGCCCTCGCGGGTATCGCAGTGACAGAGATCATTCAAGGCCTGAGGCGAGATGTGCACCGCATTGAACGCTATCTATCCCTCTGGGATATGCTCGAACCCCGCGGTTTTGCAACCTATCGTGAAGCGTCCGCAATTTCCCGCCTGGCTCGCTCGAAAGGCATAAGTCTTACGACTGTGGACACCTTGATTGCCGCGATCGCTCTTGAGAATCACGCAACGCTCTTCAGCCTGGATAAGGATTTCTCCCGTATCGCGCGTTTGACCCCACTTCACTTGCATTCGCTGCCTGACCCGGCACCCTGATCAAACTCCTGTGGAACTGTTCGCCGGGTAATATCGTGGAAACTTTTTGGCCGGCGGCCTCATCCGATGCAACCTTTTCGGCGTATAGTAGTCTTATGATGTGATGGAATCTGAGGCATTGCGAGTGCCTGGAGGTCTGTGATGCTGGTAAAGAAATCCCCGGATTTGAAGAATTCTGATGTGACTCCCCGCGAATTTTATGTCAATCGCCGAAAGTTCCTGTACGGCGTTGGAATTGCGGGCGGTTTGGCGCTGGCAGGGAAAAGTTTGATGGGCCTGATTAGCCCTCCGACAAAGGCCTATGCGACCACAAAACTTCAAGGGCTGTCTGGAAGCCCGTTCAACACCACCGAAAAGGTTACCTCCGAGCAAGTCGTAACCACCTACAATAATTATTATGAATTTGGCACGGAAAAAGATCAACCGGCGAAGAACGCGCAAAAATTTGTGACTTCTCCGTGGACGGTCTCGGTCGAGGGAGAATGCGCCAAGCCGCGCAAGTTCTCGATGGACGAAATTCTGAAGCTCGCGCCGCTCGAAGAGCGCATCTACCGGCATCGTTGCGTGGAGGCCTGGTCGATCGT
>PMOP01000444.1:5596-6041 GCA_003161495.1 Acidobacteriota bacterium
CTCGCTGGGATAGGGCTTCCTTATGTGGAAGGGCTGAGGATGGACGAGGCCATGCACCCGCTGACGCTGCTTACCATGGGCATGTATGGGGAGACGCTGCCCAATCAGGATGGCGCGCCCGTACGAATGGTGATCCCGTGGAAATACGGGTTCAAGAGCATCAAGTCAATCGTCAAAATTAAATTCGTCAAGGATCAGCCGCAGACGACCTGGAACATCGCCAACGACCATGAATACGGTTTCTATTCCAACGTGAATCCCAAGGTGGACCATCCGCGCTGGAGCCAGGCCAAGGAAGTCCGCCTGCCGGGATTCTTCAAGAACACGCCGACGCAGATGTTTAACGGCTACTCGGATCAGGTGGCGAGTCTCTACACGGGAATGGACCTGAGGAAAAATTACTAACAGGCAGCGAGCATGAATTCCATTCTGACCAGCAAATGGA
>PMOP01000197.1 GCA_003161495.1 Acidobacteriota bacterium
CGCAATCGCGCGCTCATGCGCGAACCCCCGGCCTGCGATAACTAGCGCGACGAAAATCAGACCGACGATCGCGCCTCGCTGGCGGCCTTGGCGCTTGGGCCTCGATCCGATTTCTTCCAGGACCAAACGAAATAATTCCGGAAGGAGCAATCCGGCGAGCAGGAAAAAAAGAATCCAGGAGTCCACCGAGTCGGCCAAATCCCACGCATACCACTTCGGGCTGAAAGGCCAGAGCAACTTCACGCCGTAGCCATTCAGCATGTCGAGGAGCAAGTGCGCTCCGGCGCCAATTGCGCAAATTGCGAGCGCGGGAAAAATACCCACCGCGTATTTCGTATACTTGCGGCCGGTGAACCAGGAAACTGCCGCAACAGCCGCGATGATCGCCGCAGTTCCAGCCAGCGAATGGGTGACCGTTCGATGGCCGCGCAAGAAAGTTTCCGCTCCGCCGAGACGCGTGATCCAGTCGACATCGGCAATCAGGCCGGAGACAAGCAGCATCGGAGTCGCGGCGCGCGTAATTTTATTCAAGCCGGCGCGGCCGAGAGCGATGGAAGTCAGCGCATGCGTTACGGGTTCCATGATGTTTCGTTGCGTTCTTTTTTTCTGTGGACACGTTTTGTAGCACAGGCACTCTTGCCTGTGCAGTTTTCGCGATTGCTGCTGCCGCGCGAATCACGCGTCTCCGCAGCCCATAAAATCGCACAGGCAAGAGTGCCTGTGCTACCGAGATCGTCGCGGGGAGATACTACACCGGATCGGGAATGGCGAGGGTGAGAGCGTCGGGCACAATCCGAAATTCGACCGGCAGGCGCCCAGCGGGCTCTCCGTCCACTTGAACATGGACTTGCGACCCGTTGTGGGCAGCGCACTGCAGGGAATTGGTCTTGAAGAATTTGACGTGCCGAGCGCCGCGCAACTTGCCGAGCCAAATGAGCGGCAGGTAAGAGATGTAAGTCCAGGCGCTGCGAGTGGTAACGAAAGCGAGCTCGAATTCCGAGCTCAAAAGATCGGCTTCGGTAGTGATTTTGAATGGTCCGCCGTAATTCTTCGTCCGTCCGACGATAACGAGCGAGGCGTCAATGTTTGTTGTATGGCCTGTCATCGAAGTCCGAAACAGGGGGAAATCGTATTTGGTCAATTGGCGAAGGCCTTCCTGCCAGTAGGCCAGAATCCCCGCTTTGAGCTTGATTTCCGGGCGCACGGCGGCAACCAGCGCGCCGTCTGCTCCCGCGCCCGCTACGCTCAGGAAATAGCGGGGTTCGCCGCTGGATTTTTCCGGGATGGCAAGGCCGAGAGCGATGCGCCGGTACGGCGCTCCGATGAGGCGTTCCGCGGCGCGCGGCAAATTCCACGGCAGCGACAATTCTTTTGCAAGGACGTTTGCAGTCCCTGCCGGTAAAACGGCGAGCGGTACCTGGCTACACGCAAGACCGTTCACGACTTCGTTCACTGTTCCGTCGCCTCCACACACGATGACCAGTTGCCGTGACGCCTCGACGGCGCGACGCGCCATTGCAGTTGCCTCGCCGGGAGCTGTCGTGCTTTGAAGTTCAGTCTCAATTCCGGCCTTGCGGAAAACGAGGCGGGCCTCGTCCAGTTTCCGCATGGCTCGGCCGCCACCGGCTGTGGGATTGACGATCAATACTGCGTCGCGAAATTGCGTGGGCACCTGAGTCACTTCATCCATTCTACGAAAACTCATCCATAAGCACTGTACAAAAGAGAACTTCAAGATACCGCGATCGGACCAAGAACGTACACCCTGTTTCGGGACGGGGCGCGCATTGTATACTGAACGCCCGTTTCTTTCGATTCTCCGAGGGCGCATGCCGAAGAACGCAACGACATCCAAACAGATCGAAAAGCTGCGCGAAGAATTGCGCCGGCACGAATATCTCTACTATGTGCTGGACGAGCCGGAAATTTCCGACATCAAGTTTGACCGGATGCTGGAGGAACTCAAGAAGCTTGAGACGGAAAATCCGGAACTCATCACTCCCGATTCGCCAACGCAGCGCGTGGGAGGCGCTCCGCGCAAAGGGTTCGAGACGCGGCAGCATTCTCCGGCGATGATGAGCCTCGACAATACTTATTCGATGGAAGAGCTCGAGGATTTCGACCGGCGCGTGCGCGAACTTTCCGGGCGCGAAAAGATCGACTACGTCACGGAACACAAATTCGACGGGTTGAGCATTTCGCTGGTTTACGAGGGGGGAGTTTTGACGCGCGGGGTGACGCGCGGCGACGGCACGACCGGAGAAGAAGTCACCGCGAATGTGCGCACGATTCGCTCGATTCCGCTGCGAGTCGATCCGGCGGAACTGAAGAAGCTGCAAATGCCAGCGAATTTTGAAGTGCGCGGGGAAATCATCATGCCGCTGCGGGCCTTCGAGGCCTTGAATGAAAAGCAAGAGCAGGAAGGCGGAAAGCGCTTCTCGAATCCGCGCAGCGCGGCGGCGGGCGCGGTGCGCGTGCTCGATCCTGAAATCACGCGATCCAGGCGACTGGATTTCTACGGATATCTTTTGCTCGCCGGCGGACGCATTCCCACGCGTCTTCATTCGGAGGCGCTCGACGCCATGCGCAAGCTTCACTTCAAGGTTTCGCCCGACTGGCGCTTGTGCCATTCGCTCGATGCGGTGAAAAAATTTATCGACGCATGGGAAGGCAAGCGCGCGAAGCTGCCGTATGAAATCGACGGCATCGTGATCAAGGTGAACGAAATCTCGCAGCAGCAGGAACTCGGATTCACGTCGAAGGCGCCGCGCTGGGCCGTTGCCTACAAATATCCGGCGCGCCAGGAAACGACGGTGGTGAACGACGTAATTTTTCAAGTAGGCCGAACGGGCACGCTCACTCCAGTGGCTGTGCTCGAACCTGTGCAGGTCGGCGGCGTCATCGTGGCCCGCTCGACGCTGCACAACATGGATGAAATTGCGCGCCTCGGCCTGCATATTGGAGACACCGTGATCGTCGAGCGCGCCGGGGAAGTGATTCCTCACGTGATCAAGGTGGTCAAGGAAGGGAAGCCGCGGCGCGAAATTGTGGTGCCGGAGCGATGCCCCGAATGCCACAGCCATATTCACAAGGATCCCGAAGAAGTCGCTTATCGCTGCGTCAATGCCAGCTGCCCGGCCAAGCGCAAGGAATCGCTGCTCCATTTCGCGGGCCGGCACGCGATGAACATCGACGGCCTCGGCGAAAAAATCGTCGACCAACTTGTGGACAAAAGCCTTGTGAAAGACTACGCGGACCTGTACGAATTGAAACTCGAGCAAGTGGCCGAGCTGGACCGCATGGCGGAAAAATCGGCGCAGAATCTGATCGACGAAATTGCGGCCAGCAAGAATAACAGCCTCGCGCGGCTGATCTATGCGCTGGGCATGCGTTTTGTGGGCGAGCGCACGGGCCAGCTCCTTGCCGATCATTTCGCCTCGCTGCCGAAACTCGCCGAGGCCACCGTGGTGGAGTTGGAGGAAGTTGGGGAAGTCGGCCCCAAGGTCGCGCAAAGCATCGCCGATTTTTTCTCCGAGACGGCGAACCGGAAATTAATTCAGCGCCTCAAAGAAGAAGGCCTGAAGATGACGGAAAAACGTGCGGCGCCGGAAGACACGCGCTTCGCGGGAAAGACCTTTGTTTTTACGGGCGCGCTGGCGCGGAGGTCGCGCGACGAAGGCGGCGCGGAAGTCGCACGGCATGGCGGAAAAGTGGTCAATTCGGTCAGCAAGCTTACCGATTACGTCGTGGTTGGCGCCGACCCTGGTTCAAAATATGAAAAGGCGCGCTCGCTCGGCGTCACGATCTTGAATGAAGATGAATTTGAAGATCTTCTGGCCGGGCGCCGGAAAGCCGAGACGGACGACCGGACTCCCGCGCAGAAGAGATCGGTAAAGTCGAAGGGGAAAGGAAGTTCCAAAAAGGCTTCGAGCAGCCGATAGGTTTTGTGGTCATGCTTAGTGTCCTTGTGTCCGGATCGTGTAAATATTACCCAATTTGTTTTTAGTGACAGTTGATATGCCAAAGCCGCAATTCTTTCTATTTCTTTACGCGAGTGTGACTTAAGAATACAGTGTTTTTTATTTCCAAAGTGGATATTGGCGTGCGATAGTTATATTGAGTTTTGGGGGAAAACGGAAAAGACCTGACACGGGTCAAGGCACCCAGAACTGAAAACGTGGGGGGAGACCGCAAAATGAGTAAGGCAATATTGTCCGCAACAATCACGCTTGCCGTAGGTTCATTGTTCATCGCCGGTTGCGCGACCAAGAATTATGTGAAGCAGAGCGTTACGCCGATCGATCAGAAGATCGATCAGGTGGACAAGAGTGCGCAAGCGCGCGATTCTTCGCAAGTCGCCGAAATCGGCAAGACCAACCAGACGGTCGATGAGAACGAGAAGAAACTGTCCGCCACCGACGAAATCGCAAAGACCGCCGACACTGAGGCGAAGGGCGCGATGGCCAAGACCAATCAGAACGCGAAGGATTTGAACGACCTGCGCAGCGTGGTTGCGAACATCGATGACTACAAGCCCGGCACACAAGTTGTCGTTCATTTCGGATTCAACAAAGACACGTTGACGCCTGACGAGAAGGCCAAGCTGGACGAAGTGGCCATGCAACTTGGATCGCAGGGCCGCTACTTCATCACGGTCGAGGGGTTCACGGATCAAACGGGGACCGCTGCGGTCAATGACACGTTGAGCCGGGCGCGCGCCAACAAAGTGATTTCCTACCTGGTCGGGAGCCACGATGTTCCCGTGTACCGCATCCACATGGTCGGACTCGGCGATCAGAAGCTCGTCGACGACGGCAAGGGAAAGAAAGCGCGCGAAGCGAGCCGTCGAGTCGAGATCACGGTCTATACCGCCAAGCCGTTGACGACCTCTGCAACCGGGGGGAACTAGCTCGCTCGGTAACTGCATAAGCAATCTGAAAAAGGGAGTGCCGGCCGGCATCGAAGGCCGGCACTCTCTTTTCGTTTAAACAGCGTCAGTTTCAATGCACGCGTGCGAATGATGTCGTGGCTCTCCGCTTTGTTTCCCCCGGATCATTTCAGTAGCCAACGAAATCGTGGTCGCTTTTTTCTTCCGTTATTCGCATGCCTGAAAGCGATTTGGCCGGTCCTGTTCGCGAGTCTTGTAGTTAATTTTCCATCCCATGCGCAAACCGTCGCGCTGCACAAAATGATATACTGAGCGCGGCGGGCAAGCCGGGTGATCGCTGGGCCGGCCTTCGCAAGAAGGCAGGCCGGGAGGAAAGTCCGGACACCGTAGTCTTCGCGTCTTACGCTTGGGATGAAAATCTCAGGCGTGCGGCGCCTCAGACTAAAGGGCAACGCGCCTGGTAACGCCAGGGGGCCGACTCTTCGAGCAGTTCGCGCAAGCGAGGCGAGGTTTCCGGCTACGGACAGTGCCACAGAAAATAAACCGCCAGTGCAACGCGCCTCGGTGGCCATCTGAAGGAAAACCTTCAGACAGCCTGAAAGCAGCCCGCGCAAGCGGATTGCGGAAGGTGACAGCGCTTGGTAAGGGTGAAACGGTGGGGTAAGAGCCCACCGCCCCGATGGCAACATCGGGGGCACGGCAAACCCCGCGTGGTGCAAGGCCAAATAGGAGGGGAGAGCAAGCCCAGCTCGTTAGGACCCTCGGGTAGGCTGCTGGAGTCCAGATGCGAATCTGGACCTAGAGGAATGATCGCCACGGCGCGCAAGCGGCAACGCAGGCGCGCCGGACAGAATCCGGCTTACAGGCTTGTCCGCCATAAGTATATTCAGCCAATGGCTATGAAATAAAAAATCTCTCACTCCACCTGGACTAAAAAGTCTGGCTGGTCATTGTGACTATCCCGTGGCGAATAGCAAAGTGAATAAGTGCGGCCAGAGAATGGATGCCAAGCTTGAGCATGATCTTAGCTCGATGCGTTTCGACAGTCCTGACAGTAATTTGCAGCAGCGAGGCGATCTCCTTATTCGATTTTCCCTCAGCTAAGAGGCGGATGATTTCAGTCTCGCGGGGCGTGATTGGGGTGCCTTTCCGCTCCCCCTTTTCATGCTGGTTTTTTGGCTTGAGAAATCCTTCCAGCACGATTTCGGATACTTTCGGAGTAAGAAAACGCTTACCCGCAATAACAGCTTCCACGGCTTCCGGGAGACAAACCGTGAGATCGGATTTCAAAAGGTATCCGTCTACACCGGCGTCGAGCGCACGACGTATTATGGAGTCTGACTCATTCATCGTGAGCACAAGAATTTTAATTTCAGGAACTGATTCTCGGATTTGACGTGCGGCCTCGATCCCATCAAGTTCGGGCATGCCAACATCAACCACTGCCACATCCGGCTTAAGTTCAATTGCCTTTGCTACCGCCTCGCGGCCATTCGTCGCCTCGCCGGTAACTCTCCATCCGGGGCGAGAGTGCAAAACCTCTCGAATACCACGCCGCACTAACCCATGATCATCAGCGATCAGAATTCGCAGTTTTTTCACGGTCTTCACCTCCGAGGGGCACCGTCACACGCACGATTGTCCCACGCGCGGTTGAATCAATCTCAAGCTGTCCTTCGATCGACTTCACTCGCTCCTGCATGCTGAGGATGCCAACACCAGCTTTGAAATTGAGCACGTCTTCGACTCGCAATGTATTGCCAAGAGCTGCCCGTTCACCGTCGCTGATCTCCAGCACAAGGCTCGTTCCGCGATCGATTCTTATCTTGGCTTGCTGACTTCCCGAATGGCGTTGGACGTTGGTGAGGGCCTCTTGCACTACTCGGAATAAAGCCAACTCCACGTCTCGTGCGATCCGTCCTAGATGCGGTGACAGCACCAATTTCACAATGATCCCGCTACGTTTGGTGAAGCCGTCCACATATTCACGAATCGCATCACCCAATCCAGCCTGATCCAACACCGGCGAGTGCAGCATGTAGGAAAGCGTCCGGACATCACGGATGCACGCGTCCACCAACGCATTGCACTCGGCTAAACGGTCTTTTGATTTATGATCGGCCGAAGGGATTGAATTGCGAAGTTGACCAAGCATTGTTGCCAAGGCGACGAGATCTTGGCCTGTGGAATCGTGCAAGTCCCGCGCGATCCGCCGTCGCTCTTCGTCCTGCATGCGGAGAAGCGTGCCTGATAGGCGCTGGAGTTCCTCCTCGGCTCGCACACGTTCGGTGATGTCACGGCAAGTGCCCGCAACGCGAATGGGCTTTCCTTCTTCATCTTGAAAAACTTGCCAGCGGTCTTCGAGGATTTTGACGCGGCCATCCGGCACGACGATCCGATATTCGACCGTGCAAGGCGTTCGCTTGTCGAGGGACGCCGCTAAGGCTGCATCCACTTTTGCGCGGTCCTCTGGATGAATGAATTCTCGGAACTTTGGACGGGTAGGGTGGAAAAGAGACGGTTCAGTCTCAAAGATGCGGTGTGTTTGCTCTGACCAAATCAAGTTCAAGCTATGTAAATCCGCTTCCCAACTTCCAACTTTCGCCACCTCCTGGGCCTCGATCAAGCGAGCGCGCTCTCTTTCCAATTGCGAGGCTATCCGGCGTTGTTGCCGCTCGCTCGATCGGAGGGCTTCTTCGGCCCGCTTGCGTTTGGTGATGTCGCGGACTATGAAGATCGCGCCCCACCTTTGATGTCTATCGTCGTACAGAGGATAACTGGAGACCGTGTACCAGCCGTCAGAAGTAGGCAGCTTAGTTTCAAACGAGACGGGAGTCCCCTCGGAAAGCGTAGTTTCCCAAGGGGCTGCGGGTTCTCGCCGACCGCGTCCCCAAAAAACTTCGCGAAAATTGAGGCCTGCCAGATTTCCGTGGATCGGCTCAAATCCTTCACGCATGGATTTATTTGCACGAAGAATGGCGCCCGACGTATCCAGGATGCAGACGAAATCTGAAATAGCATTGAAAGATTGTTCCCATTCATCTCTGGCATTTCGCAGCGCCCTTTCCATCATTTCATACTTCTGAATGTTATTGAGCAGTCTCTGGACCTCGGCCTCATGCTGATTTGGCTTGAGAAACTCATCCGGCGGAACGAAGTACGGGTTCTTGCAAACGTGACCACCATATATCACCAGCGGATGCGTGCGAAGAATCTGGAGAATGGTTTCCGGAGCGAATCGCTTGTTATTGTATTGGCAGACACAAAGAGCATCGTGTTCGCTCAAAAACTGATTTAAGCGGGATTCGTATTCCATCAGGCGGTCGACGCCCGGATCGCCTGAAAGTGCCCAAGTCATCTCGCCCGCGAACCTGAAGGCTGGATACCCGGCCTCCTTCGCCTCCCTCACATTTCCGGCCAAATAATGGATCATTTCATCGGGATCGAAGTGGCCCTTCCTCAGATATTCCCGCCCCTCGTTTACTACGGCCAGCATTCCCTTTTTAACCGGTGCGTCTATATCAACGCCTTCGGTTCGCATGGCGTCTAAAATGCTTGTGGCTGTATTCTCATCGGCGACGTACAGACATTTTTCGCCTCGCTCTAATCCGATTTTTAAAAAGGGAACCGTTACAGCGAGTTGTTGCTCACGCGTCTCATAAATTACGCAAAGATGCTGATGAATTTCAAGCGTCCGCAAAACATTAGAAAGCTGCGATCGATCGGAAAGTGGTTCACTCATCTTGCCCCACGATCCCCAATCAACTGGGAAGGAACCCACCCGTGTTTACGCTCAGTTTGTCGGCCCAAAACGATAAAGTCAAGCCTGCCCCCACTACGTGCTCTGCTGTTGGTGATATCGGGGATTGCCGCGAGCCAAAGGAGCCCTCTTATCTAAATAAAGCCCGCGAGCCTTCCGGATTCCCGCATTCCGATAACGTTTATCAGGATGTTACTCTCCATGATTAGTGATCAGTCGTGCGGGGGACCGCGGTTACGTAGGTGATTTCCCCTACGTATTTGACGGCATTGACCGTGCATTGGAGCTTAAATTACGATTGGTGTCACTTTATATGACAAGTGGCTTAAATGCTAAGCCGAACCGGGGTATCTCATAAATCACAGTTTCCCATTCTTGGACTCTCAGAAATGACTGCTCCAGGTTAACCCACGCGTGTCATCGGACGGAGGTACCTAGTCATGGCGGATGAAAAGGAATTGTCTGAAGGCCTAGTACGCGCTTTTAAACATGTTCGAGCAATGCATGCGATCCTGGCGGCGTTAATGATCGATGTTGCTGCTATTCGTAAAGTTGTTTTGAAGGGACCTAAGCCGTTAAGGCGGTATCGCCAGGCGCTAGCAACTGAAGCAGACAAGGTCAAGCCATTAATCGACACTGCAATGCGAGCATACGATGAAGAGCTTCTCCAATTAAGTAGCAGTAGCCTTTGGCGCAATTAATGACTGGCCCGCATTCCACTGCATTGTCCCGACATCGCTGCGAAACTGAAAAGAGGAATTGCTTATCGGGAGGGGTGTCAGGCCATGTGTGAGAGGCGTCGTGCACCCCGCTTCGCTTTTGGAGGAGTTGCCGAAATCACCACCATCGACCCCGACACATATATCATTGTCTCGACAGCCGAACTGAGTCGATTTGGATGTTTTGTAACGACACGGAAAACCATGTTCATCGGAACAAAAGTCGAATTGAAAATTACCCATGATGGCAGGGTGTTCAAAGCTTCTGGCGAGGTAGTTTCCGTGCAATCCGAAAACGGTATGGGAATTAAATTCACTACAACCGCGCCCAATGATGCGGCACTACTTCAAGTGTGGCTGGCCCAGTAGATCAAATACTGGAATTGCGAAATCCTGACCGCCAATTCCCGATAAACTCTTCCAGGAATGTTTGGAGCATGGCGTCTACCGCTGTTCCCAAAAGCCGTTCGTAACTCTGTTGTCACGCCAGGTTAGCTGGGAGCCTGGACTTGTTGGCCCAAACTTTCCGGGGTTTGAACAGCCGCGGCGGGAACGTGAAATATGAATGAGACGGTGGTGCCGCCGCCATCCGACTTTATATCCATTTCACCGTTGAACTGGCGGACCCGTTCGATCATTCCCCTGATGCCCACGCCGGCGCCCTGCAATCGCAGGAGCTTCAGTTTTTCGGGGGGAATTCCTCTTCCCGCGTCCTGAACTTCCAGGGACACAATCTCTCCTGCGCGGGACAAACGGATCGAGGCGCTTTTACTTCCGCTGTGGCGATGAATATTCGTCAGGCATTCCTGAACGAGGCGATACACGACCAACTCCATTTCGCGCGGGAGCCTTCCAAAATCTTTGGAAATTTTGAGAGCAACCTGCAGGCCGCTGCGTTGCCTCAGCCCTTCGATGTACCAGCTGAGAGCCTGGTGCAGTCCTGTCTCGTCCAGCAGCGGCGGATACAGCAGATAAGACGTCGTTCGTATTTCCTGGCTTAACTGATTCGCGAGCTGCCGGCAATCTTCCACGTCCTGGGCGAGCTGAGGACCGTTCTGCCAGGCGCGCTGGGCGATTCGCGCGAGGTTGATGCCCAGCACGGTTACGATTTGGCCGGCGCTGTCATGCAATTCGCGCGC
>PMOP01000105.1 GCA_003161495.1 Acidobacteriota bacterium
GCCTCGTAGATCGCATCGAGCCGGTTCGATGCGGTCTCGTCCGGGCCGAACACGCGAAAGTTTTTTGCGTCGTCGTTCAATCGCATCACGTCGCGCAGAAATTTGCCGAGTTCTCTCGTCGCTTCCGCGTTCGTGGTACCCGGCTTCACGACGGGCACGGAGTAATCTCGAAAATCCGGCATCACCAGGTCTTTCAGAAGCAGGCCGCCATTGGCGTTGGGATTCGCGCCCATTCTCCGTTCTCCCTTGGGCGCAAGCTCGGCTAGTTCGGGAATCAGCTTTCCTTTTTCATCGAACAAATTCTCGGCGTGATAACTCTTCATCCATTCTTCCAGTTGTCGCAGGTGCTCGGGCTTGGTGGCTAGTTCAGAGAGCGGCACCTGATGCGCGCGCCAGGTACCCTCGACGGGTTTTCCGTCCACCACGCGCGGCCCGGTCCAGCCCTTGGGCGTGCGCAGAATAATCATCGGCCATATGGGACGTTCCTTAACGCCCTGCGTCCTGGCCTTTTTCTGGATGGAATGTATTTCCGCGATTATTGTATCGAGCGTACTAGCCATGAGCGGGTGCATAGCACCAGGTTCGCGCCCCTCCACAAAATACGGGGCGTATCCATAGCCGGCGAAAAGTTGCGTAAGCTCTGCGTCGGACATCCGGCCCAGAACGGTGGGGTTCGCGATTTTGTAGCCATTCAAGTGCAGGATGGGCAAAACGGCGCCGTCGCGCGCAGGATTCAGAAATTTGTTGGAATGCCAACTCGCCGCGAGCGCTCCCGTTTCCGCTTCCCCGTCGCCGACCACGCAGCACACAAACAAGTCAGGATTATCAAACGCCGCGCCGTTGGCATGAGCGATGGAATAGCCCAGTTCTCCGCCTTCGTGGATCGAGCCCGGCGTTTCCGGCGCAACGTGACTCGGGATCCCGCCGGGAAAAGAAAATTGCTTGAAGAGTCTCTGCATGCCCTCTTCGGATTGCTGAATGTTGGGATAGAACTCGCTGTAGGTGCCCTCCAGATACGTGTTGGCAACCAGGCCCGGACCGCCATGGCCGGGCCCGGCGATATATATCGCATCCAAATCAAACTTTTTGATGACGCGGTTCATGTGCACATAAATGAAATTCAAGCCGGGAGTCGTGCCCCAGTGGCCCAGCAGGCGCGGCTTGATGTGATCGATCTTCAATGGCTCGCGCAACAGCGGATTCGCGAGCAGGTAGATTTGTCCCACGGAAAGATAATTTGCCGCGCGCCAGTAAGCGTCCATCCTGGATTGTTCTTCGCTAGAGAGGGGATATTCCGAAACGCGGCCTTTGACGGTACCGGTGGTATGTGTGACGGCCATTGGATCCTCCTTTTCAGGCTCCCGTGTGATTCTATGCACTGAAAGTTACTCAGTGATGAAATCCTTCGACAGGGAAGCCAGCTTGGCCGGGAGGCTGCTGGAGTTTAGCGGGCTTGCAATTCCGCGACAGGCGACGAAGCCTGCGCCCACTTAATCAGGCCTGGCAGAAACGGGCTGACGGAATCCGCGTGTTTTTGGCATCAAGCGTATGGCGTAGCCATGCATCCCACTGCTTGCGGAAGGCTGAACCGCAGTTTGAAAATAGATAGATCCCCTGCGGCATTCAGTTTCAGAAGCGCCTTCTCGAATCGATTCTACACTCAATCGCGGCCATTCCAATTTAACTTTTCCATGCCAGGCAGCAATCCGCGCTTTTAAAATAAAATATCCGGCCGCGTTTGACACCGCGGCCGGACATCGTTGGTTGAACGGTGGACTTAGAAAATTAACTTCAACCCCAATTGCATGGCGCGATTGCCGCCCGACCCGAGCACGGGATTGCCGGCCGCCTGATCCGGCGTGGCGCACCCGCAGCCGAACTGGCCCGGTTGCGAAGGATCGGCGAAGGAGCCGATGCCGTATCCGCTCGATGCTCCGTACGGATTCGTGAAATTGGGATGGTTGAATACATTAAAGAATTCTGCGCGGAACTGGGCAGTGAGGCGCTCCTGGAACTTCCACTGCTTGGTTACGGACAGATCCATGTTCTTGAATCCTGAATCGCGGAAGATGTTGCGGCCCATTGTGCCGAAGGTCCCCGCGGCGGGTGGAATCATGGCCGAGTTACCCTGCGCGTAGCACCCGATCGCAATCATGCTGGCCTGCAGAGCGGCAGTGCTCGCCGCATTCTGGCAAACCTGGGGGAAGGCCGAAAGACTGCTTCCGGTGTAGAAAGGGATCGGATTTGGTCCGGATGTAAAGTCTTTCGGATTTCCGAAGAAATCCCAACGATCTGAGAATTCATTCGTCCCACTGAGGTTGTCGCTAAGGTCATTCGCAATCCAAGGCTCTCCCGTTTGCCAGGACACAATGGAATTGACCGACCAGCCTTCCAACAGCTGTGCGTGTGATTTAATGCCGGGCAAGGCATACGTCAGCGAAAAAGTGAAGCGATGCCTGAGGTCGAAGTCGCTGCTGGCATATTCTCTTTCCGGATGTGTGCTGTCTTGCGGCAGAAACGGACTGATGTTGAAGGAGTCGTTGTCGAGAGCGTGAGAGTAGGTGTAGCCGAGCGTGAACGATAATCCGTGAGATGTCCTTTCGGTCAGTGTCGTCTGCAACCCGTTGTAGTTCGACACATATAGGTTGGACAAGACATCGATAAATCCAAGGTAGGGATACTGCGCGGCATAGGGCTGGCCCGCAGGAATTCCGCTAACCACGCTCGCGGCATTTGGAATTCCCTGGTTAATGTCCCTCATTCCAGGAAGCCTTGCGCCGTGGTTGCCCACGTACGCTACGTCCAATGAAAGGTTCGACGTGAAGGCGTGCTGTATCCCCAGCGTCCAGTTGACCACATAGGGATTTCGGAAATTTCGATCAACGGCCGAAACGTTGCAGGGTGTTGGGTCCGAAACAGGGTTCGGATTTTGGGCCGTTGCTGGAGGCGTCAAGCCGTCGCCACACTGAATTGGCGTGCTCGCCGCTGGAAAGATCGTGTTGTTAGGCCCGTTGTTCTGCCAGCTCGATACCAACGACGAAGCCGGTACCGTGACGCTGCTGACCGCAATCGTGCCGGTGCCTTGTACTGTAACCGGCGTTCCGTACGTCGGGCTCGATGCGGTCATACAAGACGCCGGACATGTAATCTGAGCTGCCCCGGTAGGAACGGTGATGAGACCGCCGCTCGTCCCGTTTTGGGAATTTCCAGAAATGTTCGAAAATACAAACATAGGCAATTGTGAATCGAAGATCACGCTCGCCCCTGCTCGTACGACCGTGGTTCCTTTACCGGTGACATCCCATGCCAAGCCGATCCGGGGACCAAAGTCCTTGTGGTCGCCATTGTAAGGAGAGCTGATCTGCTTACCAACCTGGAGTAAGCCTACGGCAGGATCAAAATTACCCAGGAGATCGTTCGATTCTCTGAGCGGCGTTATGTAATCGTAACGAAGCCCGAGATTTATGGTTACTTTCGGAGCCACACGCCAGTCATCCTGAACGGATCCAGCGTATTCCCACGTTGTCAAATGCCGTTGCGGAGACCCAAGTTGAACACTCGCGATGGTTGGGAATCCAGCCAAGAAGTCCTCGAGAGGCGTGGCTTCGGTCCCCCCATTAAATTTGATCATGCCTTTGGAGCCGCCATAAGCACCGACATCAACACCGTTGTGGCGGATCTCACCGCCGAATTTGAATGCGTGATTGCCCCGCAAATACGAGACGTAATCGACGAATTGATACACGACCGCTGGCCCTTGTAAGGATGGCCAACCAGGGCTTCCACCCAGATTCGTAAAACCTTTGATGTGAATCTGCGGCAATGAACCAACAACCGGATTCGTTACGCCGGTGTAGATCCCATACGCTGACGCAGGCACGGCCTGATCGAGTGTCTTGTTATTGCGGTCCATGTCGACGTAGCCAAACCGGGCATCGTTCACCCATCGCGAATTCGGCACCCAGGTCTCGTCTACGCCGAACACTTTGGGCGTGTTGATCTGGTGCGACAGCCATTGTGGCTGCAAATAGATCACGTCCTCGGCCGTGATGATGCCCACACTTTGAAAATACATACCGTTTAACGTGTGGTGGTCATTGATGTGGTAATCGATCTTCGCAACTCCGTTGTCGGACCTGAACACGTCCGGAAAGCCTTGAGTAAAGGAAGGTGAGGAACCGCTATTCGTTGGAAACAAACCGCCCGTGCAGGTATAGACGGTGCCTACAGCCGGCGCCGTACACCCGGCCAGCTTGAGGCTGAGCGCGCTGGGTTGCACGCCATTTAAAAGGAGATCGGAAATTGCATTCGGCAGGCTATTTGCGCAATCGCCCGTAGCGAGCAGGGCGCAGCCATTACTCGCGCCTGACTGTGGAAGAGCTTCGGGGACGAACGCCTGGTTGGTGTTCCCCACACTGTAGCTTTCCGCTTCGTAGCCTAGAAAGTAAAACAACTTGTCTTTCTTGATCGGCCCACCCACCGTCACGCCATATTGCTCAAGCGCCACGTCGCGCTGAGGGTTCGGCGCTGGGTTGAAGAAGTTTCGCGCATCGAATGCGGTGTCCCGGCCAAAAGCGTAAGCCGTTCCATGAATGCTGTTCGTGCCCGACTTGATCCCTACGGTCACCACGCCGCCTGGCTTGCCGCCATACTCGGCCGGCGGATTTTCCAGAATATTAACTTCTTGGATTCCATCAATCGGCAGGATCGTGGCGGCATCTCCCGCAACGCCTGGGCCATTGATGATGGTCAGACCTGTGAGAGGATTATCGTTCGTCAATCCGTCCACGATATACTGGTTGTCTTCCGGGCGGATACCGTCGGTGCTCTGGGTCCAGCCGCCGCCTCCAGGGTAGATCATCATTCCGGGACGCAAAACCAGCAGGTTCTGATAATTTCTTCCGTTCAAAGGCAAATCATTGATCGACTCGTTGCTTAGAGTTCCGCCCAACGTGGCGTTCGTCGTCTCGACCTGCGGCGCTTCTTCTGTGACCGTCACCGTCTGTGTTTGGTCGCCGGCTGGAAGAACGAGATCGACGCGAATGTCTTGTTTAACTTCCAGTTGCAGGCTGGCGCGCTCGACTGTTTTAAAACCAGTGGCTCCGCCGCGAACTGAGTACGTGCCGGGAAGAAGATCGGGCGCCAAATACTCGCCCGCTTGATCGGTAGTCAATGTGCGGGTAACACCTCGTTGTTCGTCCGTGACAGTTACGGAAGCACCGGCAATGGCACCGCCACTTTGATCCGTGACCGATCCAAGAATGCGGCCTGCGCTGCCTTGCGAGAAAAGAGGCACGCACGCCAGCAACGCGCAAACGCTTACAGCAAATACACGGGCACACCCATCCCTATTAAGACGAAAAAATTTCATATCCCCACTCCCCCTTTATTGGCCCACCCCAATTATTGCGATTAAAAATCTGCCGCACCCGGTTAAAGGTCGATTTCCGGGACACGGCATCGTATAAAACAACGCAAAATCTATAGCACCGCGTAATTCGGAGGGTCAAGCCTAATTCCCACAATTCGTAAAGTGCGCGTTGTAAAGGACAAGCCGCCTGGAGGTTTCCGACGAACTCCCCTGAAATTGCCTAACAGATTGAATGGAGTTTCGCGCGCGTGTATAGTCCATAATTAACGGGATACTCTGGTCAGGATAGTTATGGTTGAGCGAGGAGAGTTCATGCGATCCATCAGCAAGCTGGCGGCATTTTTGAGTTTTGTGATTCTTTTTTCCTCATCCGCTTTTGCCGCGACCGTAACGGGCACGGTGAAAGGGCCGGACGCGGCGCCGTATGAAGGAGCATTCGTCCAGGCCATCAATTCAAAAACAAAAATAAGTGTCAGCGTCTTGTCCGACAAGCAGGGACGCTACCGCGTCGAGAATCTGCCTGCAGGAGACTACCAGGTGCGCGTGAGGGCCGTCGGCTTCACAACGGATCCACACAGCGCCGTCAGCCTCACTGCGGACCAAAACATTTCTTTTGAATTTGCGCTGAAGCAAGGGACGGTGCGTTGGAGCGATTTGAACCTCTATCAAGGCAAGCAGCTCATGCCGGATGGAAAAGGAAAGGAAGTTCTTTCCACGAACTGCTTCATCTGCCACGGATTTCAGACCCGGATGGCCGCCGTTCGCCGCGACGAGGACGGCTGGCGCGATCGCGTCAACTACATGCGCGAAGCCATGGCGTTTCAATTAAGCGAGAGATTCAACGACGAAAAAGCGAATCAAGTCATCTCCTACTTGAATAGCGTGTTCGGAACGGACTCGACCGTGCCGCGCAGCCCGGCGGAATTGCCCGCCTATAAAGACACAGTGCGCCCGTTCGCGGATGACGCAATGAATATTGTCTATGTGGAATACGATGTTTCCGGCTCCAAGGGCTTGCCGTGGAGCGCTGCGCCCGACAAAGACGGCAATCTATGGATTCCTTTTTATGGAAGAGGAAATGAAGTCGCCAGACTGAATCCGAAGACCGCGGAAGTCACGCGTTTCCCGCTGCCTTTTGACGAAACCGCCGGCGTTCACTCGGCCGTTCCTGCGCCCGACGGCATGGTTTATTTCACGGAATTTGCTCTGGACAAGCTGGCGAAGCTCGATCCCGGCACAGGAAAAATCACGGAATTTCCGGACTCCGTGGTCGTCCCCGGAGAGCGCGCGGACAAGCATACGGTCCGCGTGGATGCGAAAGGAAATCTGTGGTCCTCCGGCAGCCCGGTGAGCAAATTCGATCAGGAGACCGGCAAGTACACGCACTTCATGGAAGCGCCGTCGTCCTATGGCATCACGTTCGACAAAGACGGCAATGTGTGGTTTTGCGTTTTGCAGAAAGACGGAAAGATCGGCAGGATTGACGCGAAGACGGAAAAGGTGACGCAGTGGTCTCCGCCGACACAGGGCACGCCGCAACGCCTCGCTCTCGATTCCGATGGAATTGTCTGGTTCGGCGAACGTACGGGAAACAAAATTGGCCGGTTCGATCCCAAGACGGAAAAGTTCAAGGAGTATCCGTTGCCCGGGCCGGCCGCCACACCCTATGCGCTCATCGTCGGCAAGGACAATGGGATTTGGTACGCGTCAACGGATCAGGATTTGATTGGACGATTGGATCCGAATACCGGAAAAGTGATCGAATATCCTTTCCCGCATTCCGAAGCCATGATGCGGGAATTTTTCCTGGACGCGCAAGGCCGGATCTGGTTCGCCACGCCGACGAATAACAGGGTGGGATATTTCTACCTTACCGGCGCAAATGAACGCGCGAGCAAATGAAAACCGCAAGTTGAGGTTGTGTAGCGCCCGCCTTCAGGCGGGCATCACGCGTGAAGCTAAAGTGCCCGCCTGAAGGCGGGCGCTACACAAACCAGATATTCTTAGTTGGAGGCGCTCTCCGCGGACTCCTTTTCAGAGGATTCTCCTGCCGACCCGGAAGACTTGGCCTTAATTTCGAGCCCATTCTTGTTCATGTCGAATCGCTGCTTCCGGTCCAGTCCTTTGACAAATTCACGCGTCGCCTTGGCGACTCCTCCCGGCAGGCTCGACGCATCCACTTTCACCGTCGATTCCACCGCTTCATCCTTACGATCTTGAAAACTAAAGCGCACCTCGAAAGATTTCATGTACCGTACCTCCCTATTTTGAAGTTGAACAAAATCAGCTCGCGCCTTGCAAATGTTCTCTGAGTCCTACTCCGGCCGGAATTTCCAGGGCCTGACGCCGGCGACGCCTTCGGCTGGAAGCTTTCTTTTTGGGCTTTTTCGATTTCATGGCTGCGATCTGGGACTTGAGATCGTCATTCTCTTTCGATAAAGCATCGCGGGAAGCTGTGACAGTTTCAAGATTGTTTCCCATTTCCCCGTTCTGTTTCTGAAGGTCCGCTACCTGGGCCTTCAATTGTTCATTCTCTTGCAGTGTTTTGGTGTCCTTGCAGGCCGTCAACGATAAACTTAGCACTACCGCCACAACAAAGCTCGCCAAAGTGCTTTTGCGCCACATGCGGCTTCCTTCCATCGCGAGAATTTGAACTGCAACTGGAGCAACTGGTAGCGGGAGAGGTGGGCAGGCTCCGCCAATGACTCATTCAGCGTACTGGAGATTCCGCGCGGGCGCAAGCATGATCAGCGCTTTCCACGATTTGAAGGTTTTCACAAAACAAAGGAAACGTAGAGGAGTTGGCCGTATCTTTCAATCAACAATACTACTGCGTCGCCGGGCATCAACTTTGCCATGCCTTCGCGCAACTCGGCCAGGCTGGTCGCGGTAGTCCCATTCAATCCGTGAATGACGTCGCCGGTTTGGAGCGGAACTTCTCCAGATCGAACTCCCGATGTCTTGGCTGCGACGATCACCCCGCCGGGAATTCTCAAGTCGGGCAATGAGTGCGCCAAATCAAGATTCAATTCAATCCCAACGATGCCCAGACGCGGCACCAGATTTTTTATCGGGTCCACAGAATCGATCAGACTGTCCACTTTATGTGGCCGCTCAGCGAGGGAAACATCCAGGTCCAGGCGTTGCGAGCCGCGAAGAACTTCCAGCTTGGCGTGCTCCCCGCTGCCATGCAGATATAGCTTCTGACTAAAAAGAGGAAGGCTTGCGGTTCGCTCTCCATCTACTCTCACAATAATGTCCTGAATTTTCAGCCCCGCACGATCAGCGGGCCCGCCGGGCACGACATCGGAAACAATCACTCCGTAATCACGCGGCAGGTGCAGTCCGGAAGCCAATTCCGGTGTGATGGTCTGAAGGATAGCTCCGATTTCAGGTTCGTGGATGTGACCGTACTTTATAAGCTGCGGATAGGCGAATGCCACGACGCCCGCCGGAATCGCGAAGCCCAAACCCTGATTGCCGCCGGAGCTGGACAAGATGAAAGTGTTGATTCCCACCAGTTCGCCGTCGGCGTCCACGAGCGGGCCGCCGCTGTTGCCCGGATTGATGGGCGTATCTGTTTGCACGTAGACCAGCGGGCTGTCAGGATCCGGTTGCCGGGCGACCGCGCTTACGACGCCCATGGTCACGCTGTTCCGCAATCCCTCAGGGCTTCCGAATGCAAAAACCAATTCGCCTTGCTTCGGCAAGACGGAATTCCGGAGCGGAATTGCGGGCAATTTGTGCGCTTCAATTTTAATCACGGCGAGGTCGAGCTGCCGGGCAACGCCCACAATCCGCGCTTCGAAAGTTTGTTCGCGGTTGGCCTGAATGGCGTCGGGCGCGCTTGGATCGACGGAAGCTGGAGGCACGATCACTTCGATTCTCTCCGCCCCTTTCAGGACATGCGCATTTGTCACGATGTAGCCTTCGGGGTCCACAATCACACCGGAGCCAATCATGCGCTGCTTGCCGATCACGACGCTCATCTGCCCCTGCTCCGTGTCCTGGGTTGAGGCGAACCCCGAAACAAGGATTTGAACGACGCTTGGGGAAACGCGCTGCACCAGCGCTTCTACGGAATCATTCAGCTGATGCAGGGCATCGGAACTGTGCACGGATTGCGGCGCTTGGGCCTCGGCACGAGGCGCGAAAAACATGGCTGCGAGGATCAGAAACTTCGCGACGGATGCGCCGCGGCCGGTGTGCCTTTTGCCAACAAGATTGAGGATATTCATCGTGTCCACCTTTAGTTAGACGCTATTCCGACGTTCCTGGATGCGATTATTTCGCCGAATTCCAGTGACCCACGGAAACTGCTGAACCATCGCTTGAACATCGGGATCGTCGAATGCTGTTATTTCCAGAGGTTAGAATCCAAGCTTGCGGACGAGGAACAAATCTGCCGGAATTTGATATTTTCCCAGCCTTGGCGCGTAGAATAGGGTGGAGAAGGAAAGCACCATGAACCCACGAAAGTTTTTTCCATTCGCGCTTATCGCCGCAATATTTCTCGTAATTGCGGGCGCTGGATCCAGCGTGCGCGCGCGTCAATCCACACATCAGTCGCAACAGCAGAAGACAGGCGACGACGCCGCGCAGAATCAAAACATGCCTGGAATGGACAACAGCATGCCCGGCATGGATATGGATCACGACATGCCCGGAATGAAAATGGGCCACGCCGCGGACGAAAAAGATCAGCAAACCGAGCATGGCGCCATGGACGCCATGAGCCACATGCACCATCACCAGATGAGCCCGCACATGTACATGACCAAGCTGCGCGTCGCCACGCCGCAGGACTGGGCCAAGGCCGACGAGATCGCCTCCGAATTGCGGGTGTCCATTGAGAAATACAAGGATTACCACGTCGCGCTCGCCGAAGGATTCCGGATCTTCATGCCCAATCTTCCACAGACTGAGTACCATTTTACTAGTTATTATAATGGATATTTGGAATCGTTCAGCTTCGATCCCTCTCGCCCGACTTCCCTGCTCTACAAAAAAACAAAAACCGGATACGACCTGATCGGCGCGATGTACACCATGCCCAAGCGCGTGTCGGAAGAGCAATTGAACGAACGCGTCCCCCT
>PMOP01000272.1 GCA_003161495.1 Acidobacteriota bacterium
GACGTAATTAAGAATTACAACGAACAACTGAAATCGGGATTGAACAACGTGCTGCGCAGGCGCATGAACGAGCCCGGCATGGAATTGCGTTATGCCGGGACGGACCTGATCGATTTGAAGGAAGCGGAGTGGATCGAGTTTACCGACAGCGAACACCGCGAAATGCGGCTGGGAGTCGATAGATTTACGCACCTGCCGCAGCGATGGACCGTGACCACGCGCAATCCGGAAACTCGCGTCTACACCTCAGTCACCACCAGCTACACGCAGTACATGCCCCTCGACGGCGTCAAGACTCCCCTGAGCATCGAGCTCTCCCGCGACGACCACAAACTGACCCAGACTTTTTTGACCGTGTGCAAATACAACTCCGACCTCGACCCGCAACTTTTCACGCGCTCCTGGCTGGAGCAGCACGCCGCGGAAGTCACCAAGAAGGGTTACAAGGATTCTAAGAGCACGAAGTAGGGCGTCCCCCCCCGTTATACGCGGAAGTCTGACTGGCCCTTCCTAGTTCCACTTAAGGAGTTTGGTTAATGTTTCGTCAGCGTTCTTCCGAATCACTGGATCTGTGGTTTTGTTCCGAATTTCCAGCACATGGCGGATGGCGGTATTTACGGTAGTCCAAGGCTTGGATGGAGGACCCTCAATTGACCACGCCGATTGCCCCGTCGGCTTCCTTGCTATATCGGTCTTTCCGTCGGGACCGACCATTGTTAAGAAGCTCGGAGTCAGAACAAGGCGGAATAGATAATCTGTCTTATAGGAGCGACCCGGCGATGGTGGTGAATAATGCAAATTGGAACCGATGTGGCCCGCATCAGTGAACTCCATTAACACTTCGGCTTTATCATTGTTGATTGTGAGGCCAGAAAATCCATTGTAATTGGAAATAACGTCGAATGACTTGTCCGAGGGCGTCGGGCTAGGTTCACTGAAATAACGACTGGCTCTGATCCAGCCCTGTTGAGTCAGCAACTGACCCGACACACCCATATTCCACACTTCCTCCACGATATCCCTCGGGGATATCGGCGGCGGTCCGGAATTCGCAGGCGTTTGTGCAAATGTTCCCACTACTCTAAAAGTGAGAGCGAAGATTATTGTGACGAAAAGGCGGACGGCCCGAGCCATCTCATTTGTTTCGTGGCACGCCATGGCGGGATTATATCATTCCTGTATTGCAATATTAGTGTACACAACTGTACCTATCGCAAAGGCCTTGCAAACAGGCCACTGCGAAACGAAATGGCACGCGATCTTCCAAAACAAATTACAGCTTGACAGACGCTTGCCGCGCGGCATATCAGTGCGGCTACCACATAACATGGCAGGCCCGGATGTGCGGGACCGGAAGTGCAATTCCGAGCGGAGGAAGTGATGCGTTTGAATTTTTCCCGGCGGTGGATCGTGGCATGTGCGGCAATCTCGATCCTGGCGATGGCAGGGTGCGGGCGCAAGTCGAGCGAAGTGGACGATGCTGCGCTGCGCGCTGCGGATGGCGATTCCGCGAATTGGATCACGTATGGGCGGACATATTCAGAGCAGCGCTTCAGCCCATTGAAGCAGATTGACGAGCAGAGTGTCGGCAAACTTGGCCTTCTGTGGTCTTACGACCTGGGAACTTTGCGCGGAGTGGAGGCGACGCCGCTTGTCAAAGATGGCGTGCTCTATACGACGAGCGCCTGGAGCATCGTGTACGCCTTCGATGCGAAAAGCGGGAAGCTGCTGTGGAGCTACGATCCGATGGTGCCGAAAGATCACGCGAAGTACGTGTGCTGCGACGTGGTCAATCGAGGCGTTGCGCTTTACAAAGGACGCGTGTATGTCGCGACGCTGGACGGGCGGCTCGTCGCGCTGGACGCCAAAACGGGCGCGCCGATTTGGGATGTTCAGACGACGCCCAAGGATAGTTCCTACGCAATCACGGCCGCGCCGCGAATCGCCAAGGGCCGCGTGCTCATCGGCAACGCGGGCGCGGAGTACCCTGTGCGCGGCTACGTCTCCGCATACGACGCCGAGAGCGGCAACCTCGCCTGGCGGACGTACACCGTTCCCGGCGATCCGGGAAAACCATTCGAGTCCGAGGCGTTGAAGCGCGCGGCAGCCACGTGGTCAGGCGAGTGGTGGAAGGCGGGCGGAGGCGGGACCGCCTGGGAGTCGATGGTTTACGATCCGGAACTCGACCTCGTGATGTTCGGCACCGGAAATGCTTCGCCCTGGTACGACGTACTGCGCGGAAAGGGCGACAGCCTCTACGCGGCTTCGATAGTTGCGTTGCATGCCGATACCGGGGAGCAGGCGTGGTACTACCAAACTTCGCCGGGCGATAACTGGGACTATGACGCGACGCAACCCTTGATGCTGGCCACGCTCTCCATCGACGGCGCTCAGCGCCGCGTGGTGATGCAGGCGAACAAAAACGGTTTCTTCTACGTGATCGATCGCGAAAACGGAAAATTTATTTCGGCGCGCCCGTTCGCCCCGGTGAATTGGGCCACCGGCATCGATCCGAACGGGCGTCCGATTGAAAATCCCGCCGCGCGCCAGTTGAAAGATGCGGCGCTCGTGAAACCGTCCGCGGAAGGCGCGCACAACTGGAATCCCATCTCGTACAATCCTATGACTGGACTGGTGTACCTCGCCGTGCTTGAAGACACATCCCTGCACGCGATCATTCCTCACTGGAAGATTAATCTGCACGACCAGACAACCGGATCGGACCGTGCCTACCGCGGGCCGGCGCGTGACGCGTATCTCAAGATGAAGAGCAGTGGACGGCTTCTCGCCTGGGACCCGGTCGCTCAAAAAGAAGCGTGGCACGTTGATCTGCCCGATCCGAAAAGCGGAGGAACGCTGGCCACTGCGGGGAATCTCGTGTTCCAGGGACGAGCCGATGGAAAACTTTCCGCCTATCGCGCCACGGACGGAAAACTCCTGTGGGATTTCGACGCTGGAGTCGGAATCGCGGCGCCGCCGATGACATTTTCCGTTGACGGCACGCAATACATCGCGGTCGAAAGCGGTTGGGGCGGGCCGCAGGTGCTCAGCAATCGGCCGCCCGGCAAGGGACACGTCGGACCCGCAAAACTTTTAGTGTTTGCGCTTGGAGGGACGGCGACGCTGCCTCCTTACCAGCACGTGGACCGGCCGGTTCCCATGCCGACGTTCAAACTCGCGGCTTCCAAAGCTGAAATCGAAGAAGGCCGCAAACTTTTTGCCAATACCTGCGCGAGGTGCCACGGCGGGGAAGCCGTCAGCGGAGGTTCGGTGCCTGATTTGCGATACGTTTCCACCCCGACGCATGAAATGTTCGAGGAAATTGTGCTGGGCGGCGCGCGACGCGAATTTGGCATGCCGTCCTTCACGGGAGACATCACGCCCCCGCAGGTTCGATTGATCCATGCGTACATCCTGGATCGCGCGCGCGAATCGGCCCAGGCGGATGCCAAGAAAAAGTAGGACGGACTTTAGTCTGTCGCTTTTTTGTGATCTCGAGAAAACCGAAACCCGACAGGCTGAAGCCCGTCCTACTGGAACCATAGACACTCGAAACGAATTGTGTGACGATACCCGAATCATTGGCGGGACGATCGTTCAACGCTTCACTCGGGAGGATTTCCATGGAACGGCGAAAATTTCTGGCTTCCACGCTCGCGGCTTCTGCCCTTGCAGTCACCGCGCCGGCAAGCGCGCTCGAAGCGGCGCAAGGAAACATGACGGCGAAAGGCCGCGAATTCTACCAGCTCCGCAGATATCACATCAATGCCGGCCCGCAACGGAAACTCTGCGACGATTTTTTTCGCGACGCGCTGATCCCCGCGCTCAATCGCATGTCGATTTCTCCCGTCGGCGTGTTTGACCTAACGATCGGGCCGGACACGCCCTCGATTTACGTCCTGATGCCGGGCGCTTCAGCGGAAACGGTTGCAACAATTGAGGCGCGCCTGAACCAGGACGCCGAATACACGAAAACGGGAGCGGCGTTTCTTACTGCGCCCGCCAAGGAGCCCGCGTTCGACCGCATGGACAGCACATTCCTGCAGGCCTTTGAAAAATGGCCGAGTCTTGTTTTACCCAAAGCGGCCGCCTCGCACGGCACGCGCGTTTTCGAGCTGCGCATTTATGAAGGCGCAACCGACCAGGATCACCGGCGAAAAGTGGAAATGATGCAATCGGGCGAAGCCGATATCTTCGCTAAGAACGGCTTCGAGCAAATCTTCTACAGCGAGACGCTCATCGGCCCGCGCCTGCCGAACCTGACCTACATGCTGTGCTTTGACAGCCTGGCCACGCGCGACAAGCAATGGGCCGCGTTCCGCGCCTCCGACGATTGGAAATCGTATTCGACGCAGCCGAAATACGCGTTTGAGCCGATCGTCTCCAACATCACCAACCTGATCCTGACGCCGACGGCATACTCGCAGATTTAGGCGGTCCCGCAACGAACGGTGCTCGTGGTTTGGTAGGACGGGCTTCAGCCTGTCGGTTTTAATTATCGCACCAGCAAAAGCGACAGGCTGAAGCCCGTCCTACTAAGCTGCAGCAGGAAAAAACACGTGAAAGCGCGCGCCTCGCGGAGTGTTCTCTTCCAGGCGAATCGTGCCGCGATGGTCGTCCACAATTTTCGCGACGATGGACAGGCCGAGACCGACTCCCTCTTTCTTTGAAGTGAAAAACGGATTGAAGATTTGCTCGCGCAATTCTGGCGGAACACCGGGACCGTTGTCTTCCACGAACACGGCAACGCCCGGTTCGCCATTCGAGATTTCCCGCTCAATCGCAATCCGCAACGTTTTCTCCGACGATCCCACCTGCGCCTGCATGGCTTGAAATGCGTTGGTGATCAGATTGACGAACACCTGTTCGCAGAGCTGAGAATCCACAGGAATTTCAGGCAAGCCCGCGGCGTACTGGCGCTCGATTCTCACGCCTGCATCCGGAAAAGACGCGGTGGCTGCTTCGATCGCGCGATCCACGATTTCAGGAATCCGCTCGGGACGCAATTCGAGCTTCGATGGGCGCGCGAAATCCAGGAATCGCACGACGAGCGCGTTAAGCCGGTTCACCTCGGAGGAAATATATCCGGCCAGCTCGGCGACCAGCGGCTCGGACGCGGCAACCTTACGGCTCAGCATGTCTGCCGAGCCTTTGATGACGCCAAGCGGGTTGCGAATTTCGTGCGCCAGGCCGGCGGAGAGTTGCCCGAGCGCGGCCAGGCGCTCCGCGCGCCGCGCCTCGGCTTCCGCGCGCCGCAACTGCCGGTTGGTCTCTTCCAGTTTGTCGGATAGGTCCTGCAATCGCCGCACCTGCTGCCGGTTTTCCACAGCAAAGCGGTTGACCAGAATCGCCGCCACGTAAAAGAAAAGTACGCGAATGGCGAGGATTCCTTTTCCCTCGGGCGTCACGTCCACTTCCTGCAGCGCCGGGATCAAGAGCGACAGGTAGGCGAGCGAAGCAAAGGTGGTCCAAGCCAGCGCGGCGAACGTGCCGAAATAAATCGCGGCGCTCACCACCGGCAAAAAGAATATCGGGTAGTAGCTGCTGTTGATTCCAAAGTCGCCGGTGTGGTCAAGCAGCAGAGTGGCCAGCAGGATCTTGAGCAGCACGCTGTAAGCGGGGCCGCGCTTTGGCAAGCGGGCCACCAGCCAGCCCTCAAAAAGCTGGCACACGAAGATCGCCAGGAGAATCAGTTGCTTATGAATTTCGTCAAC
>PMOP01000477.1 GCA_003161495.1 Acidobacteriota bacterium
TAGAGAAACAGCCAGCGCGGGCTATACAACAAGAGAAAGCGCAGATGACGCCATCCATCGCGCCAGGTGCGCAGATGCGGCGCGCGGTCTCTGCGGTCGGGGGAAAGCGTGGTGGGAATTTCCGTGACGCGCAAACCGAACGCCGTGGCCTTCACGATCATCTCACTTGCGAATTCCATTCCCATGGTGCGCAATCCAAGCCGCTCGATTGCATCCTTGCGAAACGCACGAAGGCCGCAATGAAAATCGCGCACCGGGCTTTTAAAAAAAAGGCGTCCCAGCCCCGTAAGGACCGGATTACCAAGATAGCGGTGCAAATGCGGCATGGCCCCCGGCAGAATTTTTCCGCGGAAGCGATTGCCCATCACAAGATCGTAACCCTCGCGCAGTTTGGCGACGAATTGATCCAGTTGCGAGAAATCATAGGTGTCATCGGCGTCGCCCATCAGCACAAATTGTCCGTGCGCCGCCGCGATCCCGCTTTGCAGTGCGCTGCCGTAGCCGCGTCTCTCGACGTTCACCACGCGAGCGCCCATCTCCCGGGCGATTTGTTGCGATCCGTCGCTGCTTCCGTTGTCGGCGATGATCACTTCGCCGCGTATCCCATGCCGTTCAAGGGCGGCGATTGCCTTTTTCACGCAGATGCCCACGGTGGGGGCTTCATTCAGGCAGGGCATCACCACGGAAAGTTCCACGTCTTCGCGATTTTCCGCGATTCGTGAAACCACATGCGTTTCCGCAATCGAACTCATGGAATAGAAAGCAGCCCCCTTATTTATTGCCCGCCGAGGTGTCTCACTTCTGAACTGTAACCCATCCCACGGATGGCGAAAAGGGTGGGTGATGGCGGGTCGTTCCACGATTTCGCTGCCACAGACCCTCTGAGCTGGTATTCCTTGCCGAGTCCACGCGAGACGCCACCCAAGTGCGTCTAACCTTGCAAAGAGGATGGCTTGTTCCATTGTGGCGTTTCAAATTGACACCACTCGGAGCGGTTGTTAAATTGAATGTTTGATCTGGGGGAGCAGGAAACACTGAGGAAAAATCCGCGAATCTGGACGCTGCTGCTGGCATTTTGGGCAATGCAAGCCGCAGGGTGTATCACCATCAAGACCAGGAGGGAGGTCAAGAAGGAAGAAATTCGCCCGCAGCTCGACTCCACCGAAGACGATCTTGTAGCCAGCTACAACAAACAAGTGCGGGCCGTGCGAAGCCTTCAGGCAACGGTGGATCTGGTTCCCAGTACCGGGACGACCTACAGCGGCGTCATTGAGGAATACCATGACGTTCCCGGATTCATCCTGGCGCAGCGCCCGGCCACCGTACGCGTAATCGGGCAGGCCCCCGTCGTAGCCAAAAATATTTTTGACATGGTGGCCGACGAAAAGGAATTCAGGATTTACATTCCCTCCAAGAACTCTTTCCTGGTGGGGCCGACGGCCCTGATTCGCCCATCGAAAAAGCCGCTGGAAAATTTACGCCCTCAACATATCGTCGAAGCCTTGTTCTGGCCCGAATTGCGGCCCAATGCCAATGTGCTCTTCGAGCAGTTCGATTTCAACGTCAGCCGCTACTACATTCTGACCTTGCTCCGGCAAGCGGAAAGCGGCAGACTGCAAATCGCAAGGAAAATTTGGTATAGTCGCACGGACCTGCAGGTATCGCGCGTTCAGCTGTTCGCAGCGGGCGGAAAGCTGGAATCCGACATTGCTTATTCTGACTGGCAGCCTGTGCCTGCGGCACCGGGAACGACTGCGACGGACCAGCCGAGTTTCGCGCGCGACATCCATATCTGGCGCCCGCAGGACGATTACAAGCTCGAGATCAAAATTTTGAAGCTCACATTGAACGAACAGATTACTCCCGACAAGTTTGAGCTGACTCAGCCCCCGGGAACCGATCTTGTGCGCGTGGGCGACGAGCCCTCGGCAGCTCAATCGGCTGCTCAACCCAGGTCCGAGGAATGATCCGCCAGCTGGTTGTGAACAATGTGTTGCACCGCCCGATCCGCACAGTTGTGAGCATCCTCGCCGTGGGCGTGGAAGTCGCTCTCGTCATTCTGATCGTGGGCCTCACCAGCGGTCTGTTGCAGGAGACAGCCAAGCGCATCGAAGGCATTGGCGCGGACATCATGCTGCAGCCTCCCTCTGCTTCCGTCTTCCTGGCCTTCAGCGGCGCGCCCATGCCCATCAAGATTGCCGACAAATTGCGCGAGATGAAGTACGTACAGGCGGTTGCTCCGGTCCTGCTGCAATTTAGTTCCTCGAATGGCGTGGATATCGTTTACGGGATCGATCCGAAATCGTTTCGCGATGTTTCCAGCGGATTCGTTTTTCTCGAAGGCCACGATATGCAAGGTCCGGACGATGTCCTGATGGATGACTGGGAGGCCAAGGCCAAGCACATCGCGGTGAATGATACCTTTCGCATGCTGGACCATGATTTTCATGTCGCCGGCATTGTGGAACACGGAAAGGGCGCGCGCCTGTTCGTGCCGCTGGCGACTTTGCAGGATCTTTCCGGCTCGCGCGAAAAGGCCTCGGTTTTCTTCATGAAATGCACCAACACGGAGTACACGCAGGCCGTGATGGACGAGATGCGGCCCGTTTTTCCGGGATACGAAATTCGGCCATTGAAGGATTTCTTGTCGTTAATGACCGCCACCAATTTGCCGGGTCTCAACGCCTTCATTAAAAGCATGATCGTACTTGCTGTTTCCGTCGGATTCCTGGTCATTCTTCTTTCGATGTATACCACGGTCATCGAACGCACGCGAGACATCGGAGTTCTGAAATCTCTTGGCGCTTCCAAGGCATACATTATTCGAGGACTGCTTGGCGAATCGGCCCTAATTTGTTTGATAGGCATCGGCGTCGGGATTGCCATGAGCTACGTCACGCGGGCGGCGTTTCAGTCTTCGTTTCCCACGCTGTCGATCCTGATTACTCCCGAATGGATCGTGCGCTCCGCCCTGATCGCGCTTGCCGGTGGACTTCTGGGAGCCAGTTATCCCGCCTGGCTGGCCAGCCGAAAGGACGCCATTGAGGCCCTTTCTTACGACTGATCGCGCGCCAATTGCGCAAAAAATCCGCGTCACAGGGAAGCCTTGCGCGACCAGGGAACTGGCCTAGTCAGAAATGACAATCACGACTACAATACGTCCGCCTGCCGATGCGCTGCTCACCACAAGGGATCCAATAGTGGAGCCAATCGTTGTCACGGAAGATCTTTGGAAGCTTTACCACGCCGGAAAAGTGGAAGTCCCGGCGCTGCGCGGAATTAATTTCAAGGTCATGCCCGGAGAGTTCGTCAGCGTAATGGGCCCTTCCGGCTGCGGCAAATCCTCCTTGCTATATGTGCTCGGAGGATTGGCCAGGGCTTCGCGCGGGCGCGTACTGGTGAACGGCAACGATTTGACCGCCATGGGCGATGCAGAACGGACCAAATTGCGGCGGGATAAAATCGGCTTCGTATTCCAGAGGTTCAACCTCTTGCCCACTCTGGATGCCCGCGGCAATATCGCCATCGCGCAACATATTCATGGCCACGGATTTGACGCCAAACGCTTTGAGGCCATCACCCAGATGCTTGGCCTTACCGGCCGCCTGAAGCACAGGCCATCGGAAATGTCCGGCGGGGAACAGCAGCGCGTGGCCATCGCCCGCGCCATCATTAACGATCCGAAAATCATCCTGGCGGACGAGCCCACCGGAAACCTGGACACACAAAACTCGGAAATTGTGCTATCCATGTTGAGCAAATTGAACAAGGATTTGGGTCAGACCATCGTGATGATCACTCACAACCCAGAGGCGGCGGCCTATTCCAGTCGCGTCGTTCACATGCGCGATGGCGTGATTGTCGACGCAGCGCCGGCTTCCTGACATGCGAACGCTCTGGCGAGCCATCGTGCGGGTCTTATTCTGGTCCTATGAACGGGGAACCTGGCAATACGATGTCGCGGTTGTCGGGATCACACTGTTCGTACTTTTCTCGCCATTAATCATTCACTACACAGATCAACCCACCGTGGGCCCGGCGCCGGCTTCGGCCCTCGTCCAGTTGCGGACCGTTGCGCCCGGCCAAATCGCCACCTATCGCGTAGACGCGCGCTTGCTGGCTACTCCCATTCGAACGCCGGAGCTGGAGCACGATCTTCATGAAACGGTGCAAAAGAATGTGCGCGATTTGAACCACGGTCGTTTTGAAATTCTGCGCATTGAGCCCATTCGCGGCGAGGGCGACACTATTGCGTACTATGACGTTTCAGTAAAACCATGACGGCCGCCGGTCTTCCACGTTTTCCTCATGATTTCGTCAAAACTCTCTTCTTAATTTCGCTCTCGTAATCCGGAAAATAGCGGCTGATCAGCGACAAATCGAAGCGGCTCAGGATCGATTCCTTGGGTTCGCGCTCCAGCAGAAATTCAAATGATCTGCGAATGAGCTCCTCCGCTTCCATGGACTCACCCGCGAGTCTCGCGCGGTCTTTCGCGCCGAGCGTCACCTGGTGCGTGGTTTCACTTCCACCTTCGATCACCCGCACTCGGAAATGAGTTGCGTCGAATTTTTCGACTTCAATTTTCATTGCCATAGAGGCTCCGCTTTAGTAAGACAGGCTTCAGCCTGTCATCCCTTGACTTTTTTTCGGGGCTGCAGAAATCAAAACCAGACAGGCTGAAGCCTGTCCTACTGGAACGCGGAAACATAATAAGATCTCCGGCACGTGAGCTGCGAGCCCGACGGGACTTTCGCGCCTTCCGCGAGCTCGCCGCGCAGCGAGCGCCAACCTGGGCGCGTAGTTCCCGCCGTGGGATAAAAGCCCAGTGTGTATTGTGCACCGATGGCCAGCGCAATGCGCCGGTAAATCTCGCTCAAATTTCCAATCTCACGCAGAAAATAAAGTTGGCCTCCGGCCCGCCGCGCCAGTTCCGCCAGATACAGCGTGTAGTTCGGCATGTTTTCCTTGCGCGCCTCCGCCGTGACCAGCATTTCATTGCGATGCGACTCCAGCCATTCCCGCGTCATGCCCAGCGGACGATTTTCGGTGGAGACAATGAACAGCGCGATGCCGTCCGCGCCGAATTCGCGCGCCACGTCGTCAAACGCCAGTCGTGACGCGCCCACGCCCGTGCTGGGCGAAGCGCTTCGCGGATCCCACGTAAGTCCCAGGCCGCTGTCCTGACCATCCGTGAGCAGTACAATCGCCTTGCGTCCCGTGCGCCCCTGAAATATTTCGCGCGCCGTTAGAAAAACGGATTCGTAAATTCGCGACTCCGAGGAATTTTCCACTTCGGCCAGATACTTTGAATCGATGGCGCGATCCAGCAGGCCGCGATCTTTCGAGAAGGGCAGCAGCAGGTGCGCTTCGGAAGAAAACGAGACCACCGCGATTTCATCCGCGGGAGAAAGATTTTCGACAAGGGCGCGCGCCGCGCCGCGCATTTCCGCCAACTGGTGAAAAATGCTGGGGCTGGCGTCGATGACCAGAGCAATGCTGGCCGGCGTGGCCGAAGCGTCGAATGAGGCTATTTCCTGCGCTGCACTGTCCTCGAACAATCGGAAGTCGCTTTGAGTCAGGCCGCGCACCTCCGTACCGTCCGGAGCCGCGACCGTGCAGGGTGCCTGCACCAGAGTGACGCGCGAGCGGATCGTGCCGGCCGGCGCAGCAAGCGAAGAATTCTTCACGACAGGATTTAATTCTCCGGATACAGGATCGCGTGACAGCGCCGTGTTCCGCCCCAGTGGAATCGGGCGCGGCAGCTTTTGAGATTTTGCGGGGAGAGTTCCCTGCGGCGACGCACCGTCAGGACGCGCTTGCATTGCAGCGAGGAAGATCAGCGCGGCAAACGAAAAGGATCGGGTGCGTCGAAGATTCCAGAACACGATTTCAGTATGCCAGATTTTTTTGGTAGCGCAGGCTTCAGCCTGTGGGTTTTGGTCCGCGCGAGGGCCAGATGCAACCCCACAGGCTGAAGCCTGTGCTACTACAAATCGAAATCGCGAACAGGCTTTTCGACAGGCTGATCCTTGGCCTTCTTGAGGGCTTCCTCGAACTTGCGGTTCAGGACATCTTCCTTCTTGCTCTCGGCAACCCAGGAATCGCGGAACTTGTCTTCGCGCTTCTGGGCCTGATCGGCAAGGATGCGCGCCGCATCGCTGATGTCAACATCCGGCGCGGCCCTGACCGGCGCGGTGTGCGCAAGCACTGCGGCGAGGTTGGTGTCCACCGTGAGTTTCGATTCGCAACACGGGCACGTTACTTCAATGGTCGGCACGGGTGTCTTCGACATGCGGTTATTTTAACCTAAAATTGCTTGATTGAATGTTTTCATGGCGCTTCAGGCAAAATTCAAAGGCTTTTAATTCAGAGAACACAGAGGACACGGAGACATCATTGGATAATTCCCCTTGGGTACAGTCACACATTGGATTAATGTCTTCGCTTGATTTTCGAGGGTGGCGGCTGCAAAATCTCGAAATGGCCCTGGAATTCACCACATCGTGCCTGAAAGATTCGGTGGATCTTCTCCGCTTCTACAAACGATTGGCGGACCGGGCCATGGCGCAAGCCACCGATCAGGCGCTTTTCGCGACCATCGACAAGGAATCCAATTCCATCGCCATTATCGTGAAGCATCTGACGGGCAATATGCGTTCGCGCTGGACCGATTTCCTGACCAGCGACGGGGAAAAGTCCGATCGCGATCGCGACTCCGAATTTGAATCGCCGCCGAAAGCGCGCGACGAGCTTCTGGAGCTTTGGGAATCGGGCTGGGAAATTACATTCGATGCGCTGGCCCCGCTCACCGACACCGACCTTTCCCGCACCGTTACCATTCGCGGCGAGGCCCATTCCGTCATGCAAACCATCCACCGCCAAGTGGCGCACTATTCCTATCACGTGGGACAAATCGTTTATCTCGCCAAACATTTCGCCGGACAGGACTGGAACGCTCTGACCATTCCGCGCCGCAAATCCGCCGAATACAACACAAAAGTCGCCACAGGCAAAGCCTCTCAGCGCTAACGTAGCACAGGCACTCTTGCCTGTGCGGTTTTCGCCACTTGCAAGTCATCGCATACGATTGGCGATCCGCAGAAATTGCAGGGCCGAATCTGCCCACCCACCCAGCGGTAATTCAGAACAAAAGCGCACAGGCAGGAGTGCCTGTGCTACCAAAACATTTCGTCGTACAATGCTTTCGCAACGGAATCACAATGCCGTCGGGGAGGCAATTCCATCATGGGATGCGGATGCGGTTTCACGCGGCGTGAAGTGCTACGTGCGGGGTCTCTCGCTGCGGCGGGTCTGCTGGCGGGCGCGAAATTGGGCGCTCAGGCCAAAAAAGGCATGCGCATCGACATCCACGCGCATCTCTGGAACAACGAGTATCTCGATCTGTGCCAGAGTTACGGAAACGTGGACACCGGCACGCAACGCAACAAAGGCGCGGGAATGGGCCAAGCGGAAATGGACAAGCGCTTTGCCCTGATGGATGCCAACGGCGTCGAAATGCAGATTCTGGACATTTGCCCGCAGGCGCCGCACTTTGAAAACAAAGAGCACGCCGTAAACGCCGCCCGAATGGCCAACGATCTCTATGCGGAAGCCGTGAGCCGCTGGCCGAAAAAATTCAAAGCGTTCGCCGCCGTGCCCTTGCCTCACGTAGACGAAGCTCTCAAGGAACTGGAACGCGCGCT
>PMOP01000258.1:0-1230 GCA_003161495.1 Acidobacteriota bacterium
ATATGGACCGCTTCCACCTGGCTGCGGACGTGGTCGACCGCGTGCCTCGCCTGCAGCGCGTCGGGGCGCACTTCAAGCAGTTCCTGCGCGACAAACTGATCGATCATAAGGAATACATCGTGCGAGTAGGCGACGACATGCCGGAAATTAAAAATTGGAAGTGGCCGTATTAGGCAGAGCGCGTGAATGGAAGAAAGCCCTTGTAGCGCTCGCCTTCAGGCGAGCATTTGCTCGGACTTAAAATGCCCGCCTGAAGGCGGGCGCTACACAAGCATCCGCACGCTCAATTGCTACACGGCGTCTGAAAGCAGGCAAACAATTAATGAACATTCTGGTCATCAATGCCGGAAGCTCCAGCCTGAAGTTTCAGATCATCGCCACCGATCTTGAGCGGATCCGCCAGGATAAGGACGTTCGCCTGCTGCGCGGCGAGGTCGAGCGTATCGGCGCCGAAGCCGTCGTCACCGTGCAGAAAGGCGACGGCCCCAGGCAAAAACTTACCGCCTCCTTGAAAAATATTTCCGGCGCGCTCGATTTCATCATCCGCTGGGTCGCATCGCCCGAGGCGGGTGTTTCGGAAATCCAGAGTGTGAGTGACATTCACGCGGTCGGACATCGCGTGGTGCACGGCGGTGAATTTTTTACGGATTCCGTCCTCATTACCGACGAGGTTGTGAGCGGAATCGAAAATTGCATCGACCTCGCCCCCTTGCACAATCCCACGAATCTCCGGGGAATTCGCGCGATGCGCGAGTTGCTGGGCCCGGGGATTCCGCAAGTGGCGGTTTTCGATACGGCGTTTCACCACTCTCTGGCGGAGCGCGCGTATCTGTACGCGATTCCGTATCATCTCTACCTGCGCTACCGGATCCGCCGCTACGGCTTCCACGGCATCTCCCACCGATACATGGGTTATCGCTATCGCACGATTCGCAATCTGCCACGGGAGAATACTAATATCGTAAGCCTGCACCTCGGAAACGGATGTTCCGCCGCCGCTATTCGCGGTGGGCGCTCCGTCGATACATCCATGGGCATGACTCCGCTCGAAGGACTCGTGATGGGAACGCGATCCGGCGACGTCGATCCGGCCATTCTGGGCTTCATCGCCGCAAAGGAAGGCTTGTCCATCCACGAAGTGGAAACGATGCTGAATAAGCAGTCCGGCATGCTCGGAATCTCCGGGCTCACTCATGACCTGCGCGTCCTGCAGGACGAAGTAAAAAATCA
>PMOP01000258.1:1319-4669 GCA_003161495.1 Acidobacteriota bacterium
CTGGAATGGGCCGGACTGTCGCTGGACGCCGAAAGAAACCAGAAAACAACGGGCGTGGAAGGTGTCATCAGCCGTGACGATTCCCGCCTCGCCGCCTACGTCATACCCACGGATGAGGAATTGATGATCGCCCGGGACACCGCGCGCTGCATCCTGGGCGAGGCGAACCCGCAGTAATGTTCCCGCCTGGAGGCGGTTTTGGTAGCGCCGGCGTCTCGCCGGNNAAATCACATTAAATTTTCTGAGTGAAATGCTCTTAACCTTCCGATTGGTCTCGGAGAATGCGTTCCAATTCATAGGGGAACTCATTTCTACGAAATGCCGGCGTCCCGTGGCAATCCTGTCCGTGCCGCAAGGTGGGCAGCCACCAGCAGCCGTTTTCCACCGGGAAAGTATAAAAAATAGAGACGCTCGATCCGACGAGTTCGGATACGAGTTGCCTTCGCTGTTCCGCGGGAACCGTGGAATCAAGGAGAATAAGATGGAATCCGTTTTTTCTTGCAATTTCCGCCGTGATGGCTTGCGGCGCCATGAAAAACAGTTCGGCACCAAATTTCTCAAGGGACTTTAGTACCGGTGTTCCCCAGGAGCCGTTCCGGCCGACTAGCAAAATGCTTGGACAAGCAACAGCGGTAGTGCTTTGTGAGCGTAAGGTAAGCGAGGATTTTTTTTCGAACATTCCAGCCTGATGACCGATTGCGGATGAAACCTGCGGTCCGCTTGACATGCAAACCTCCCGAGTCGCGCGGGGAGAGACGTACTGAGGGCAATCGAATAGCGCGGCAAATCCACGCTACTCGCGTGCAATGTAATAGTCAAGGCTAACTGACAGAGAATTTGTAAATTTTTTTACACGAAAATACCGAGCGCGGGTCCATCAGGGTTTGGAAGGCGAGGCCGTATGAGGGCCCCCATTCCCCAACGCATCTTGTGGGGCGAGTTTGACGGGTTCGCCTTGTTCCAGCGCATCCGGGGGATTTACGACAATGTTGTCGCTGGCCTCGATCCCGTCGAGAACCTCCAGGGCATTGCCGAAATCCCGTCCAATCGTGAGTTTTTTAAGATTGATCCGGTTATCGGGCCCTACGACGGCAGCCATCGTTCCATCAGGACGAAACAGAAGGGCGTTTATGGGCAGGGAAAGACGCTGGCCGGTGAATTTGACGTCAAAATGAACTTCCGCGTAGGCGCCAGGCAGGAGAGTTCCCGAAGGATTTGGAACATCCACTTCGGTTAAGAGTGTGCGAGAAGTGGGATCGATGGAGTTCGCGGTACGCACAACCTGTCCGCAGAAATTTCGTTGCGCAAGTTCCGTCAATGAGAGGCAGGCCTTCAATCCTAGATGGATAGAGGGAGAGTACGCCTGTGGCACAGCAACAAAAACGCGAATCGGGTCGATCTGCGCCAAGTCGAACATTTCCTTGGTTGCATTCCCGCCATTGCCGGCATTGATGAGCGTGCCGGGATCGACGTTACGCTGCGTGATGATTCCCGCAAACGGGGCATAAACGTGCTTGAAGGATTCCATTTCCTCCAGACGCTTTACGTTGGCGTCGGCGGATTGAGCCATGGCTTTGCGGGCCGCGAGATCGCCATTGGCGTTGTCGAGATCCTGCCGCGAAACGGAATCCGACTTGATCAAGTCTTGATAGCGCGTTGCCGTTAGTGTCGACAAGCTTAAATTGGCTTGTGACGTCACCAGATCGGCGCGCGCTTGTGCCAGTTGCTGGTCGATTTCAGGCGTATCGATCTCGGCGAGAATATCGCCCTTGGCGACGTGGCTGCCGATGTCCTTGTACCATTTTTTGAGGTAGCCGTTGGTCCGCGCGTACAGCGGCGATTCGACGAAGGGCTTGAGCGTTCCCGGGAGAACCATTTCAGAATCGGTGTTAATGGGCGTGGCGCGAATCACCGAGACAAACGGAACCGCCATCTGTTCGGTTTGTTGCGCGAGCGCCTTATGTTCGGACGTGCGTTGCAGGACAGCGTAAATTCCTAGAACCACAAAAATAAAAAGCAAAATAAAAAACCAGCGCAGCAGCGCGCCTGGCCCTTTTCCCGAGCTGTTTGGCTCTTGCGTGAATTTCGATTCGTCCTGCAATTCCACCGGCTCTTGAGACATTCCCGATTTGCTCCCTGAATTGATCGTGCTGCTACGAAACTTCCAGTTCTGTGGCCCCAACATGCTGGCCCGGGCGATGCCGCTTGTGAACCAATGAAAATACACATGGCACAAAATACAAAGTCGCGAACGTGGCGACCACCAAACCGCCAATCACGGCCCGGCCGAGCGGAGCATTCTGCTCTCCGCCTTCTCCGAGTCCGAGTGATAATGGAACCATGCCGATGATCATGGCAAATGCCGTCATCAGCACAGGCCGAATGCGGACATACCCGGCCTGAACCGCTGCCTGAGTCGCATTCATTCCCTCATTCAAGCGTTCGCGCGCGAAGGACACCATCAGAATGCTATTTGCCGTGGCCACGCCCATGCACATAATCATGCCAGTCAAGGAGGGCACGCTCAACGTGGTATGCGTAAGCAATAGTATCCAAATGATTCCTGCCAGGGCCCCGGGCAGCGCCGTAATGATAATAAAGGGATCGACCCACGATTGAAAGTTCACGACGATCAGTAAATAAACCAGAACGATGGCGACAGCTACGCCGGCGCTCAGCCCCGCAAAGGAGGAAGTCATCGTGGCTACCTGGCCGCGGCGAACAAGCTGCGTGCCGCGCGGCAGTTTGTCTTGAAAATCCGCCAGCACCTTCTGAATGTCCGCGTCCACGCCGCCCAAGTCGCGCCCTTCCACGGAGGCATACACGTTCATCATGGCCTGGCTGTCATACTGGCTGAGCAATGCCGGCTCCGTGTTCACGCTCAGCGTCCCCATATTTCCCAGAATCTGCGGGGTCTTGTTCAAGGCCGAAGAAATAGGAATGTTGTCGAGCGATTGCATGGAGTCGATCTTGTACTGCGGCACCTGCACGGCAACGTTGTATTCAAAGCCGTTTGCCGGATTCACCCAGAAGGATGGAGTGACCTGGGCGCTGGAACTCAGCGTAAGCAGGACGCTATTGGCCACATCCTGCTGGCTGATTCCCACGGACTGCACACGCGTGCGATCGACATCCAGAAAAATCGCGGGATAGGAGCGCAACTGTTGCACGTGCACGTCCACAGCGCCGGGGATATGCTGAATGCGGTTGGTAATCTGTTCCGCGAGCGTGTAGTTGGCTTTCTCATTCGGGCCAATGAGCTGAATATCGACGGGCGCGGGCACTCCGAAATTCAGGATCTGGCTGATCATGTCCGCCGGCTGAAAAAAGAATTGCGTGCCGGGAAATTC
>PMOP01000258.1:4739-5644 GCA_003161495.1 Acidobacteriota bacterium
ACGGTGCCGAGATCCTCGGGAGGAATGACCCGCCGGATCAGGTTATCCACGCCATCCGCTTCTCGCGCGGTTTCTTCCACGCGCTGGCCGGCACGGGCGCGCATGTGCAAACGAATCAATCCCGCGTCCACGGATGGAAAAAAGTCACGGCCCAGCACGGGAACGAGGGACAGGGAACCCACGCAGAATACGAGAAACAAAATTACAAAGAGCCCTGCGCGTTCCAGGCAGAAGGACAGCGACGTGCGATAGCCGCGGCGCATGCGGTCAAACCCTTGCGCGAAACCGCGCTGCGCTCGCGAAAAAATATCGTTTCCGGTGGCGTATTCCTCGCCGTGATGATTTTTGAGCAGGTACATCGCCATCGTCGGCACGAGCGTCCGAGACAAAACATACGATGCCAGCATGGCGAAAATCACGGATTCGGCGAGAGGAACGAAAAGGAATTTCGCCACGCCCGTCAGAAAAAACATCGGGACGAACACAATACAGATGCACAGCGTCGAGACCAGCGCTGGAATGGCGATTTCCTGCGAACCGTCCAGAATCGCGCGGACGGTGTCCTTTCCCTGCGCCAGATTTCTCTCAATATTCTCGATGGCCACGGTAGCGTCGTCCACAAGGATGCCGACCGCAAGCGCCAGGCCGCCAAGCGTCATGAGATTGATCGTTTCGTGCAGCGCGCTCAAGACCGTAATCGAAACTAAAATCGAAAGCGGGATGGAGATGGCGATGATGACCGTGCTGCGCCAACTGCCCAGGAACAGCAAGATCATTAACGCCGTCAGGCAGGCGGCAACCACGCCTTCGCGGAGCACTCCTTGAATGGCGGCCCTCACGAAAATCGATTGATCGAAGAGCGGCGTGATCACCGTTTGCGGCGGCACGAGATTTTTGATTTGCGG
>PMOP01000258.1:5733-6532 GCA_003161495.1 Acidobacteriota bacterium
ACGTAAGCGACGTCCCGCACATAGATCGTCGCGCCGTTCGATGTTTTAATCGGCAAATTATTCAGCGCGGCAAGAGTATCGGGCGATCCGTTCATCTCCAGATTGAATTCGGTCGAGCCCATCTTCACCGTGCCGGAAGGAAGCACCAGGTTCTGCGTGGAAATCGCGTCGATGACATCCGTAGGCGAGAGACCCTTCGATTGCAGCGCCGGGATGTCGAGGTTTACCGAGACCTGGCGCTGTTTTCCGCCGTATGGCCAGGGAATCGCCGCGCCCGCCACGTTCGCCAGTTGATTGCGCACCAGGTTGGCGCCGAGGTCGAACAACTCCTGCTCGGAAAGCCCCTGGCCCCGCATCCCCAATTGCAAAACGGGCACGCTCGAAGCCGAGTACGTGATAATGAGCGGCGGAGAAATTCCCGGTGGCAACTGCCGAATCATGGTTTGCGAAATGGCGGTAATCTGCGTGACGGCCACATGAACATCCGCGCCCGGCTGAAAAAATACTTTGATAATGGCGCGGCCCGCCACAATCTGCGATTCGGAGTGCTCGATGTTGTCCACCACCGTGGTCATGAAGCGCGAGTAGGGCGAAACGATGCGGTCCTGCATCAGTTGCGGCGACAATCCTGTGTAGTTAAAGCAGATGCTCACCACCGGGATGTCGATGTTGGGGAAAACGTCGGTAGGCGTGCGCTGCAAAACAATGGGCGACATCAGCACGATGACGAGAGCGGCAACGATAAACGTGTACGGCCGCGTCAGTGCTATCCGAACAATCCACATTCCTGTGCCCTCGA
>PMOP01000258.1:6541-6811 GCA_003161495.1 Acidobacteriota bacterium
TTTTGATGCCTTAGTGTGCCGGACCGTTACATCAAGTTATAGAAGGGGCGCGAGGCACGTAACACTCAAGCATGCTCGCGGGCGAGGTTCGATCTAGTAGGCTCCGGGCATGGTTTGGCCGCATGGTACTTGCCGAAACCTCTCCATCGGGGATCAAGCTTTTCAAATGCGGGACGAGGCGCAGATCGTGACCGCTGTCACAATGAGTTATATGGTTTATCACGATAATAAAATAGAACGATTGAAATTATTTTTGAATTACTGGTATAG
>PMOP01000298.1:0-1823 GCA_003161495.1 Acidobacteriota bacterium
ATCATGAAGGAATTGATGGAGAGCCAGAATTCCATCGTTTTCATCGATGAATTACACACTCTCGTCGGCGCAGGGTCGGCCGAAGGTTCGCTGGACGCCGCCAACATTTTGAAGCCCGCTCTTTCGCGCGGCGAAATTCAATGCATCGGCGCGACGACGCCCGGCGAATATCGCAAGTCCGTCGAGAAGGATCGCTCGCTGGAACGGCGTTTCCAGGCCGTGAAAGTGGGCGCGCCGTCCGAGGACGAAGCGATTCAGGTCCTCGAGGGAGTGCGCGAGCGCTACGAAAAATTTCACGCCGTCAGCTACACCGACGAAGCCGTCCGCTACGCCGTCTATCTTTCGAGCCGTTACATTCCGGACCGTTTCCTTCCGGACAAGGCCATCGACTTGATCGACGAAGCGGGAGCGCGCGTCAAGCTGCGCCAGGCCACGCTGCCCGATGAAGTGGCCGAAGTGCAGAAGCGCGTGAAGTTCATCACGCACCGCATGGAAACCGCGATCGCCAATCACGAATTCGAGAAGGCGCGCTTTTACTCCGAAGAAGAGCGCAAGGAAAAAGAAAATCTCCGCGCCGTCCGCGAGCGTCTGAAACTCGACGACACCAATACCGGCATCGTCACGCGCGAAGACATCGAAGACGTGGTGGCGCGCTGGACGGGAATTGCCGTCACCTCGATCAAGGAAGACGAACAGCAAAAACTGCTGCGCATCGAAATCGAATTGCACAAGCGCGTCATCAGCCAGGACAAATCCATTACCGCGCTGGCCCGCGCCATTCGTCGCAGCCGCGCGGGACTGAAAGCGCCGGGACGACCCGTCGGGTGCTTCCTGTTCCTCGGTCCCACCGGCGTGGGCAAGACCGAAGTCGCGCGGCGCCTCGCCGAATTCCTGTTCGGCAGCGAGAAATCGCTGATCCGCTTCGACATGTCCGAATACATGGAGAAGCATTCCGTTTCCAAGCTGATCGGCGCGCCTCCAGGATACGTGGGATACGAAGAGGGCGGACAACTGACCGAACGCGTGCGGCGCACGCCCTATTCGGTGATCCTGCTGGATGAAATCGAAAAGGCGCATCCGGATGTGTACAACATCCTGCTCCAGGTTTTTGAAGACGGGCAATTGACGGACGGCCTCGGAAACACGGTCGATTTCCGCAACACGATTCTGATCATGACGTCGAACCTCGGCGCGCGGCACCTTCAGAAGCGGTCCACGATGGGATTCCAATCGGCCGCGGAAGAGGGAACAGCGAAGAGCCTGGACGATCTCGTGCTCAGTGAAGTGAAGCGCGTCTTCAATCCGGAATTCCTGAACCGTCTCGACGAAATTATTCTGTTCAATCCGCTGGGTGATGAAGATCTGCTCCGCATTATCGATTTGCTGGTCGGCCAGATCAACGACACTTTGATCCACCGCCAGGTACAGATTGTACTGACGCCGGAAGCGCGCCAATGGGTCCTCGAGAAAACATGCGCGGATCGCAGTTACGGCGCGCGGCCGCTGCGGCGGGCATTGCAAAAGTATGTCGAAGATCCGTTGTCGGAAGCGCTGATACAGGGGGGCCTGCAGCGGCCGGCGACGCTGGAAGTCTACGTCACAAGCGACGGGCTCGGTTTCCGACCGGTGGTCGAAGCAACCCCGGTATCCCACTAGCGAATCCTACGCGCGCAGGCCGGACTCACGTTCTTGAGCCGGTTGGGGGGAGCGTACAATATTGTTCCGGGGCAAGCGGCCTTGAGTATTTCTCTGGCCGCAAGAATCTATTCGTGTTTTATGACGGGTCTGCGCGCAAGCGGAATATGCCTGCTTGCCGCTATAGC
>PMOP01000298.1:1921-6280 GCA_003161495.1 Acidobacteriota bacterium
GTGACCGAGCGCCCCATCGTGCGCCGCATCATCTACAAGGGCAATAAATCTGTATCCGAATCCGATATTCTCGACCGCTTCAAGGATCGCAAGGTGGGCCTTTCGATTGAAAGCCAATTCGATCCCACACGCATCAAGAAAGCGGAAGTTGTAATCAAAGAGCTGCTCGCGGAGCACGGCCGCCAGTTCGCCACCGTCAAGCCCACCTTTGAACGGCTCCCCGGCACGAACGCCGTTACGCTCACCTTCAACATCGATGAAGGACCCAAAGTAAAAGTCGGCAAAATTATCATCACGGGAAACACGGCATTCTCCGCCGGAAAAATCATACGCACCATGCGCAACTCCAAGCCATACGGAATCCCTCTCGGCCCCGTGCCTCCGTACTTCATACCGGTTTTAGCCAAGACATTCGACCGTCCCAAGCTGGACGAGGACATGGAAATCGGAATCCGCGGAATTTACCAGGACAACGGTTATTTTAAGGTGCTGGTGAAAGACCCGATCATTCAGAACGTGACAGTGCAGGAAGGTTATCTTCCGAAGAGTGTTCCCCTGGTTGGAGTGCACCAGGGACGAGCGACCAACATCACGATACCCATCGAAGAAGGCGAACGCTACCGCATGGGCACGCTGCACGTCCGCAACGCGAATCCCGACGAAGGCCTCTTTTTCAAGACAGCGTACCTGGAACAGATTTTCCCGATGAAAAAGGGCGATATCTTCAGCGCCGCCAAGGTCCGCAAGGCAATCGAGGATTACACCAAGCTGTATGGAAATTTCGGGTTCATCGATTTCACCGCCGTGCCCGACACGGATGTGCATGACGACAGCAAGACGATCGATCTGGTGTTCGCTTTCGACCAGCAAAAACAATTTTTCGTTCGCCGCATCGATTTTTCCGGCAACACCGGCACGCGAGACAAAGTCATTCGCCGCGAGTTGCTGCTCAATGAAGGCGACATGTTCCGCAACAACTTGTGGGAGCTGAGCTTGTTGCGCTTGAATCAACTGGATTATTTCGAGGCGGTCAAGCCGGATGCCGCCGAAATCAAGCGCAACGTCAAGCAAGGCACCGTGGACATTCTTCTGAAGCTCAAGGAAAAGGGCAAACAATCCATCAGCCTGACCGGCGGCGTCAGCGGCTTTGCCGGCACCTACATCGGCTTGACCTATCAGACCAACAATTTTCTGGGGCTCGGCGAAACACTGACTCTTTCAGGAAACGTCGGCACCCTGCAGCGCAATGTTTCCTTCGGTTTCACCGAGCCGTATCTGTTCGACCGGCCGATCAGCACCGGATTCACCGTGTTTGGGAGCCGCTACAACTTCAACCAGGCGCAGCAATATTCGCTGGCGCTGGGCTACCAGGTGCAGCTCAACCCCAACACCGTGCAAAACTATATTCAGAACAGCGACGGCTTCACACTTTTTGCCAGCTACCCGATGAAAAAGCTCGGCTTCACCCGTCTGGGCTTGACGTATGGATTCACCAACACCAGCATCACGGGATTAAGCACGGCGTCCACGGCGCTCTTCAGCGTATTGCAATTCCAGCAGCTCGCGGGTCCCTCCTCGCTTGCCGGTATCCATGAGAGTAAGGTTACTCCTACATTAACTTATAATACGGTGGATAATCCGGTAAACCCAACGCATGGCAGAAGCCTGTTTATTTCGAGTTCCTTCGAGGGAAGCGTCCTGGGCGGAAACGTGAACACGGTTTCGGAAATCGTCGAGGCCAAATACTTCCGGCCGAATTATCACAAACGCAATGTCATTGCCGTGCGCCTCCTCGGGGCCTTTGAGTCCGGATACGGCGGCAAAGTCATCCCGCCTTTCAGCCGGTTCTATCTGGGCGGCGAACAGGACTTGCGCGGATTTGATATCCGCACGGTCTCGCCCGTGGTGTTTGTGCCCACGCTCACTTCGCAGCCTTTTCCGTATTTGAATCCGAGAGTTCTCGATGGCGCGGGAAACCCCACCACCGGCGTTGTCAATATCCCCGTGTTGACTTATCAAACTTCTTTTCCCGGCGGGGATACCGAGCTTGTGGGGAACTTTGAGTACCGCATTCCCATCGCGCCACACGTGGCGCTATCGATTTTTGGCGATGCGGGCGCGACCGGCGCGTTGCAGAGCGACCAACTGCAGCTCAATTCGCTTGATTACTCAACACTCGCCCAGCAATTTCCGGGGACATCCATCAGCCGCACGCTGCAATTTCAGCCCGGCACGAATTTCAAGCCGCGAACGTCGGCGGGACTTGAACTGGTTGTCCAACTCCCCATCGTGCAGGCTCCATTCCGAATTTATTGGGCGTACAACTTTAACCGGATGGCAGAGGTGATTACGGCGCCCCTGACGCAATTCCCGGGCCCGGTCAGCGAATTGACGACGCCGTGTCCTGCCGCGTCGACTCCGGGAGGCCAGCCGCCTCCCTGCCCGTGGGAAATCTATAAAGCCCAGGTGCCCCTGACGGAAATCTGGAATTCCCAGGTAGCGCCGCAGATCATCAATTTGTATAACAACCCGCAGCGGACGAATTTCTTCGATCCGGTGCGCACGTTCCGGTTCACGGTGAGCCGGACGTTTTGATTGTGGATTCAGCAGTGAGGAATTTGAACAGGACGAATTAAAGTTTGTAGCGCCCGCCTTCAGGCGGGCATGGTAGATGCAGAAAATGCCCGCCTGAAGGCGGGTGGTACAAAAACGAGAATCGAATTGCCACACAGGCTCAAATGCCTGCTTTGCGAGGGTGAATGTTGAGAAAATTTGGATGGACTGGAACGATTTGGTGGAGGTTTTCTGCAGTACTCACTCTCACGGCCGCGCTGGGAGCGCTGGGTTGCGGGGGAAGCACTTCCTCCACTGTCGCCATTACGGTATCGCCGACCACCGCCAGCGTGATTACCAACAGGACGCAGCTCTTCAGCGGCGCCGTGACCGGGTCCAGCAACACCGCGATTACCTGGACTTTGGCCTGCGCGACCGGAGTGACTGCAAATACGTGCGGCACCATCGACGCCACCGGACTCTACACCGCTCCGGCCACCATCCCCACGGTTACTTCCAGCGGCACGACCACGATTCAGCCCGCAGTCATTATCACGGCCACCGCGCAAGCGGATACGACCAAAACTGCGACGGCCACCCTGACGATCGTCACTGGAATCAGCATCAGCATTACGCCATTTTCCGCCACCGTGGGCACGGGTGAGACATTCTCCTACGTCGCAACCGTGAATAATCCGGGATGCAATAACATCAATTCCACTGCCAATTGTCTGACGGTCACCTGGTCGCTCTCCACCACACTTACCGGAATTGGCACAATTACTTCCAACGGACCGGATACAGGCGTTTACACTGCGCCCGCTACGGTTCCTTCGCCCAGCACTGTCATCATTACGGCCACGTCCGCGTCGGACACATCGGTCACAGCAACGGCGACGGTCAACATTGTGACTGCCGCGGTTCCCACGGTGACTTCGGTGAGCCCGAACACCACGGCATTGGGCGGGCTTTTCCAGGATGTGTACATCACCGGCACCAATTTCATCTCGACCAACCATGTCTTTCTCAACGGCGCTCAATTGCCGGCAAGTTTGGTTACGGATGTATCCAGCTCGGTGATCCGGGCGCGCATTCCGGATTACATCTTGTCCGTGCCGCCGCCTTCGGGGATTCTCCAGATCGCGGTTGCCGAGCAGACCGGCACCGGGGGAACTCAAACCTGTACGGTGGACGCGTCGCAATGCGCGATTACGGTGATGGGAGTTCGCCCGGGAGTCGTCGGGCCTTCCCCCGACAGCATCCCGCAAGGCACGTCGGGGATATTGTCTTTCAACGTGGATGGTGGATTCTTTGGAACAGGGAGCAACCCCGCGTCACCAGCCGTGACCGCGACTTTCAACAACCAGCTTCGCGGGATACAGTTACCGGCCAGCCAAACGATCGGCAGCACGCGGCAATTGTCGGTATCCATCGGGGGCGGATCGAACTCGAGCGATTTCACCGTGCCCGGGTTGTATCCGGTTGCCATCAAAAGCGCTACCGACGCCACAAAATTCGCGGTTACCAATCTTGCCGTCCAGCCGACTTACAACGCCAATCTGATCGAGCCAACCACGCCGAAACGAATACCGGTCGGCTCGACTACCGCGTCGGCGCCTAACGACGTGGCGATTAACCCCGCGACAGGCATGGCTGTCGTGGCAAATACAGGCTCGAACGACATCAGCCTTATCGACCTCACTTCCGTTACTCCCGCACAAATTGCGGCTGGCAGCGTCCCCGCAGTTCTTGCAAATATTTGCACGGCTGCCGTCGGCGCGGCTGCCCCCTGTCCTGCTTCCGGGC
>PMOP01000409.1 GCA_003161495.1 Acidobacteriota bacterium
GATATTCCGAAGAAGACCGACGGGTCGACAACGTACAGCATCGATGTCCGGCTTCCGAACATGGTGTACGCCACGGTTGTGCGCGCTCCCGTTCTTGGCGCGATTCCGATTTCGGTAAATACAGCGGAAGTTTCCAAAATGCGCGACGTGCTGAAAGTGATGCAGTTGACGCCCGATCGTGTGGCTGTGGCCGCGAAAACTTATGAGGCGGCGCTTGCTGCTGAGCGTGCGCTGAAAATTACTTGGAGCGAAGTCGCTCAAAATAAGTTTGACAGCGACCGCGCGATGGACGAGCAATCCACAATCGCGCGCGATCTCAGCAAACCGGGAACCATCGTGCAAAACACGGGCGACGCTCTCGCCGCACTGAAGGGCGCGGCCAAAGTTTATCAGGCGGAATACCGCACGGAATTTGTGTACCACGCGCAACTCGAGCCGCTGAATTCCGTGGCCTGGGTGAAAGATGACGGAAAGACGGTGGAAGTGTGGGCCGGATCGCAAACTCCGACGCATTGTATTCGCTCGGTCGCGGAAGCGCTCGGCATCGCTCCTGAAAATGTGACTCTGCACCGCACGTTTCTGGGCGGAGGTTTCGGGCGGCGCTCGGCGATGGACCACGACTGGGCCGTCGACTCCGCGCTCGTTTCCAAAAAGATGGGATTGCCGGTGAAGGTGATCTGGAGCCGCGAATCCGACGTGCATTTCGGACGCTTCAAACCGATGACGGCGCAATATCTGCAAGCGGCCGAGGATAGCAACGGCCGCCTGATCGCCTGGCACCATCGCCTCGTCGCGGACGAAGCGCTGGCCATGACCGATCCGCTGCGCTTTGAGAAGGGCAAGGAATTCCCGAGAATTTCCACGACGGGCATTAAGACCGATTACGACGTTCCCAACATTCTGGTTGAGGCTGTGCGCAATAAGCTGGGCGTGCGCATGTCGGCCGTGCGCGGCGTTGGCTCGACAGTGAATCAGTTCGCTGCGGAAAGTTTTGTGGATGAAATCGCGATGGCCCGCGGCGACGATCCCGTCGAGATGCGCCTCGACCTGCTGCGGAAATCGCCGGAAGAACAGGAAGTGCTGCGCGCCGTGGCCNNGTGATCCGCGTGCCGGAAATCTGGATCGCGGCCAATGTGGGCGTTCCGATTATGCCGCGCAATCTCGATGCGCAGTTGCAAAGCGCGGTCATCCACTCCTTAAGCAATTTGTTGAAAGAGCGCATTACATTTAAAAATGGCGCCGTTCAGCAATCGAATTTCTACGACTATCAGGTCATTCGCATGTCGGAAGCGCCGGAAGTGCACACGCATATTGTTCCGTCGAGTCGCAATCCGGTTGGGATCGGAGACCTTGGCGGAATTGGCGTGGGGCCGGCGGTGGCGAACGCGTTTTTTTCCGCGACCGGACGCCGTCTGCGCCAGTCGCCGTTCCTGCCGGAGCGTGTACTGGCGGCGCTGAAAACTTAGAGACAGTAGCGCGGGCTTCAGCGTGTGGGGGTTTGTGCTTGCAGACACTAAACCCCGCAAGCTGAAGCATGCGCCACTTCGAGATGATTTTTTCAGGGAGGTTGATCCTATGATTTCTCTAACGGTAAATAAACGCAGCGTGAAAGTGGATGTCGAACCCTCGACTCCCCTGCTCTGGGTTTTGCGCGAGCATCTTGGCCTGACCGGCACGAAATATGGGTGCGGCGTGGCGCAATGCGGCGCCTGCACCGTGCACCTCGACGGCCGCCCGGTGCGCTCCTGCAGCACTCCGGTATCGAAGGCTGCCGGAAGCGAAATCACCACCATCGAAGGCCTGTCGCCTGACCGGAGCCATCCGTTGCAGCGCGCGTGGATTGAGATCGAAGTGCCGCAATGCGGTTACTGCCAGTCCGGCCAGATCATGAGCGCGGCGGCGTTGCTGGAAAAAACTCCGAATCCGGCGGACGAGGACATCAATCGCGCCATGTCCGGAAATATTTGCCGCTGCGGCACATATCCGCGCATTCGCCGCGCCATCCATCGCGCCGCGGAAATGGTCAAGGGAGTTGCGTAGCGCCGGCGTCTCGCCGGCAGTTTTTGCTTTGTCCTGAGGAAGAAAAAGCACCGGCGGGACGCCGGCGCCACAACATCGACATTATTCCGCAATTCCCTCTTGGTGAATCGTTCGCACTCCGGGCCGCTCGATATTCGGAAGGAACGCGGCCAGCAAACCGAGCGCCGGAAGATACGAACAGACCAGATACACAAAATTGATGCTGGTCAAATCCGCGAGCCAGCCGAGAATGGCCGCGCCCAGTCCCGCCACTCCAAATGCGAAACCAAAGCAGAGGCCGGAAATCATTCCCACTTTTCCCGGAACCAGTTCCTGCGCGTAAACCACAATCACGGAAAATGCCGACGCCAGAATCAGGCCAATCACCACGCTGAGAATTTCCGTCCAAAACAGATTCGCGTACGGCAGTAACAGCGTGAACGGAAGAACGCCAAGAATCGAAACCCAGATGACGCTCTTGCGGCCGATTCGATCGCCGACGGGGCCGCCAATGAGCGTGCCCACGGCGACGGCGCCGAGAAACACAAAGAGATGGACTTGCGCGTCTTCGACAGACATCTGAAATTTATTGATGAGATAAAACGTGTAGTAGCTCGTCAGACTCGCGAGATAAACAAACTTGGAAAACAGCAGCGCCATCAGGATCGCGATCGATGCCGTGATCCTGGCGGTCGACAAATTCGGCGGCTTGTCAATGTCGTGCTTTGCGCTGAATTTTTTCCAACCTTCCGCGTGATTCTTGGCCCAGCTGCTCACGCCCGTCAGCAGTATCATGCCGGCGAGGGCCGCGAGAGAAAACCACGCGAGACTGTTTTGTCCCCTCGGCAAAACAAAAAACGCCGCCAGCAGCGGGCCGAAGGAAAGACCCGCGTTGCCGCCCACTTGAAAAATCGATTGCGCAAGGCCGTGCTGCCCGCCCGACGCCATTCGCGCCACGCGCGAGGACTCCGGATGAAACACAGAGGAGCCGGTGCCCACGAGCGCCGCGGCAACCAGCAGCGCGGGAAACGTGCGAGCGGCCGCCAATAAAATAAGTCCAATGAGTGTCGCGCCCATTCCCACCGGCAGAGAAAACGGGTGCGGCTTCTTGTCCGTGTAGTATCCGATCATCGGCTGCAGCAGCGACGCAGTCGTCTGATAGGTGAGCGTGATCAGGCCCACTTGCGCAAAATTCAAATTAAACGAAGTTTTCAGCAGCGGATAAATCGCGGGCAGCAGCGATGACATCATGTCATTCAAAAGATGACAAATGCTGATCGCCGCCAAAACTTTATAAACAACCTTTGGCCCTACTTCCACCAAAGTTTCGGTTCGAGTCGCCGCCACGTTCTCTTTCCTCCAACATCCGAGACAATTTTGTGAACCGGAATCCTGAACTTTTTTATTGTACCAAGAGTCGCACGTTTTCCGGGACCGAAACCATGCTGACTTTCATCACACCACACCGGCTTGGCGCATGACAGCCTCCGATTTCACGCGGATTTCGCGGGCGACTTCGTACGGATCGCCTTGCTGGAATTTCGGCAGGAAAAGTTCCACCGAGAGCGGACCGGCGTATCCCTTTTCGGCGAGTTTTCCCAGAATGCGAGTCAGCGGGCTGATTCCATCGCCGGGAATAATTCGCGTGGAGAGGTCCAGCAGCTCGCGCGGCATATCGGGGACATCCTGAAAGTGCACGTGGCCGATTTCGCCGGTGCGGATCGTATCGAGATCCTCAAACTTATTGAGGCCGGACCAGAAATGATAGCAGTCCAGCATGGGCTCAATGTTTTGATGCGCGGCCGCGCGCGTCATCTTCAAGAGCGTTGGCAGGGTGGAGATGAATGTCGATGTGCGCAGGAATTCGATGCGCAGCTTCATGTTGAATTGCTTGGCGACGTCCCCGGCGTCATACATGTTGTCGACGCCGGCTTTGTAATCGTCCTCGGTGATTTTCTTCGTGCACGTCGTGGGGGAATAGACGCGATCGAGGCCCATGTTCGCGTACATTTCGCAGCGCTTCTTCAGATTGTCGAGCGCGGCGGTGCGATTGGGATTTGGCTCCCACAATTCCGTCACGCCCGTCGCGGCGTGAACGAGGTTCAAACCGAGGTCGGTGATCACGCGGCGCGCGGCTGCCAGATCATCTGTCTTCAGAAATTCGTCGAGAAGAATATTCGTAATTTCAACATCCTTGATTCCCGCGCGCGCCCAGCCTTCCAGCGATTTCCGGTAGCCCGCCCCATTCGACGTGTTTTGATGAATGGCGAGCGTCATCTTTTTTTGCGCGGCAACGGCCGAGACGGCGCTCGTGGCCGCGAGCGCCACGGGAGTCAGAAGCATCTCTCTTCTGGAAAGTGTGGTCATGGAATCAATCCTTTCACGCCCAATCCCTGGCCCAGTACTGTATCTCGCCTCTTCAGAGGCGAGGGGTTTCGCCGGTTGCACGGAAAAACCCCGCGTCTGAAGACGCGGGCTACAGCAGATCCGTCCGTTGGCGCACAAATATTAAAGCACGAAAGTGCGTCTACGCCTTCGGCACCGGCGGCCAAATTCTGAGCGCGGCGTTGGGCCCATTCGGCGCGTGAACCAAATTTGGAACCACCGAGCGCCCGTTCAGCCCCAGCGGCGAATTCGCAACAGCGGGTGCGTAGTCCCGGTCAAAACCTTCCTTGGATGCGAATTCATAAATAATACCGTGCTTCGCCCAGCCGGCCACCGAATTCAGCTTGCGAGTGCGCACGCAAGATGGAGTAGCGCACATTTTCGGCAGCCGCTCCAACACATACCCGGCGTGCATTTCTTCCTCGTATTCCAACGC
>PMOP01000463.1 GCA_003161495.1 Acidobacteriota bacterium
TTTCCGTGGGAGCCCAGATCAGCGCGCCGTAGCTCGCCGCGGCCAGCAACAGAAAAACGACGAGGACCGACGGCGCGGAAATCGCCGCGCGGGCTGGCGTCCCAGGTTGCGCTTCGCTCGCCATTTCATTCCTCCAACAAATATTCGCCGACCATCCAGGCCGCCGTCAAAAATACCACGTCAAAGCATGCCAGAAACGTCAGCCATACGAATGATAATTCGGATGGGTCGCGCAGGATTCCGATCGTCGCTTCCGTGCTGGCGATGAGGACCGGAGCCAGCACTGGGAGCAGCAGGAGCGGAAGAAGCAATTCACGAAGGCGCGCTTGCGCGGCAACCGCCGAAAATACCGTGCCCGTGGCGGCAAGTCCAATCGTCCCGAGCGCGAGGACCAGAAGCAGGAACAAAAAATTAGCGGCCATTTTTCCGGCGAGAATGCTGAACGGATCGATGGGAGCGAGGCGCAGCGCGGCCAGCGTATCGTTGGTTTGCTCCCGCAGAAAAGAAGACTGCAACATCAGAGAGCCGGCAAACAGAAATGCGAGCCACAAGAGGCCGGGGCCGAAGCGGCGCGATTCCGACGATGTCGGATTAAAGGTGAAGCTGAAGAGAACGATCACAATTAAAACGAAGACCACGGTTGTGCCCAGCAATTCGCGCGAGCGGAACTCGGTGCGCAGTTCCTTGGCTAGAATTACTCCGGCGGCGCGCGCAAGGGTCATGACGCGCCTTCCTCCCCGCTGTCTCTGACCGCGGCCATCACAAGGACTTCGTTCGGATTGCCGCCCGCGCCGGAATCCTGCGTAATTTTTCCGCCGTCGAGGCGAATCGCGCGCGTGACGGCGCCTTGCGTTTCGTTGCGCCCGTGAGTGCTCATCAGAATTGTGCAGCCCGAATCGCGCAACCGCCGGATTGCCTCTCCAAGCCACTGCTGGCCTTCCGGGTCGAGGCCGGTACCCGCTTCGTCAAGAAGAAGCAATCCGGGCGAGGCGAGCAAAGCGCGCGCGATCGAGAGGCGCTGCCGCATGCCGCGCGAAAAAGTCCGCACGAGATCCGTGGCGCGGCCTGAGAGGCCGACCGGCTGAAGCGCCTGCCGCGATTTTCCGGCGGGATTTTCCAAGCCGAACAATTTCGCGAAAAAAATTAAATTTTCCTCGGCCGTCAATTCTTCGTACAGCAGCGTGTGATGCGCGACCATACCAACGCGGCTCTTCACAGTATTGAGCGAGACGGGATTTTCTCCGGCGAAGAACGCGATTTTCCCGCGCGAAGGCTGCGTCAGTTGCGCGGCAATTTTGAGAAGCGTAGTTTTTCCCGAGCCGTTGTGGCCCACGAGCGCAACGCATTCCCCGGCTGCAATCGTGAGCGTGACGCCGCGCAGCGCGAGGCGCATCCCGTACCGTTTTTCAACTTCGCTGAATTGGATTCGCAATCCGTTGGCGGCGTCGCTGCCCGGGCTATTTCCCGGGCCGCCATTCGGAAGAGATGCAAGCGGTGTGGACACGCGCGACGGCTCAGCCCTGGACCAGATCGCGAAGCAATTGCTCGGCGCGACCGCGCTCCAGCGCATACTCCGTGTCCGTGATTGTGCCGGCCTGGCGCCGCAATTCCAGGCGCAGCAACGTATCTTTCAGTGAGTCCAGATTCGAGTTCACTTCTCGCGTGACTCTTTCCACGGGAGCAGACGCAGGCGCCGGCGGCGCGGCTTGCACTGCTTTCGCTTGCGCGGCACGCTGCGCCTTGCGGCCTTTGGGAGGCTGCGACGGAGCAGGTGCGCTTTCTATTTCGGGAACAGGCTTGCGCAGCAGCAAACCCACTCCCACGGCAAAAATCGCCGCGAGCCCGCCGAGCAGAATCCATTTTTCGTCGCCGAGGCGCGCCGGAGCGGTTTCAATCGTGGTTTCCGCGCCGGAGTCGCGGCCATTCACTTGATCCGGAGAAGACGACGCCGTAGCATCGGCCGGAGGCGGCGCGGTTCCCGAAACCGCGACATCGAATCCATTGCCCGCCTTCATGGACTCTTTTGAAAATACGTTGTAGCCCTGCTCCGTGCCCGCCGCGTTGAACCCGGCGCTGGCTACCTGCATGGTCGGCGGAATCACGAGCAGCACGCGTTGCGCGTCATAGGTGGAAGATTCGCGCAGCTTGGCTTGATTGCCCGAGTACGGAAAGATGTAGGAAATACGGACGCCGTTTTGTCCCGGCTGAAACGCATAGGCGATGGCGTAACGACCCTTGCCTTTGTCGATCGTGCCCTGACGCACGGGCATGCCCGAAGGGCCAAACGTGGAAACCTGGTCCAGCTCGGCGCCTTGCGGGATCGTGAACTCAAAATTTCCTTCCTGCTTAAAATACGCGGCCGGAGGATTCGAGTTGTTGGTGATGGAATATTCCTCTCCCACCATCAGCTTGTCGCCATTGGGCTGGAACACGAGCAGGCGCAACGGAACTTCAATGGCGGCGGGATTGGTGGTTGGTTCATACACCGTGACGTCGACGGTGGAGGTTCCCGGCGTGAGCGGCTGGTGAAAAAAGACGCCGCGATACACCGCGCGAATCAGCATGGGGCCCTGCCCGATCGCGGGAAAGTCAAAATGATAGCGCCCTTCGGCGTCGGTCTTCGTGTTCGCCACAACTTGCATGCCGCCTTGCAGCTGGATGAGCAGCACATCGACGCCGCCGGCGACCTTGTCGCTGTTCGTGCCGTTGTGCACGGTGCCGGAAACCGTTCCGGCCTGGGCGGCTGCCGAGACGAGCAGGATCAAAGCGGCAATCTGAAAGATCCGCCATCGAAAATGAAAGGCTGAAATGTTCCGCGATTTCATGAGCAAAATAATTCCTTGTCAGAAAAAAATAGAACTCTTATCAATAGCCGTACTCTCGCGGCGGTTTTAGTAGCACAGGCTTCAGCCTGTGGGTTTTAATGCCTGCAGCGCCTAAACCCCACAGGCTGAAGCCTGTGCTATTGAATTCGGATTGTCACTGCCGGGGATTCGCGGCGGTTGCCGGGTCGCGGCGCGGAATCGGCGCCTGATTGCCGGTAACGCGTTCAATTTCCAGGAGCACTTGCGCCGCCTCGGTTTCCAGCGAATCCCTCATCTGTTCGTAATCCTGTTCCGCGTACTTCCCTGCCCGGTTTTCAAATTTCAGGTCGCGCAAATTATCGTAGATCGAGTCGCGGCGTTCAAGGAGCTGATCGAGCTGCGAACGGTGCGGCGCGGAGTCGCCCGGGTCCGGCTCAATCCAAAAAACGAAAATGACCGCAGCCAGAGTGAGCGCGACGCAGGCCGAGAGCATCACCGTGTCCGGAAATATCACCGCCATTTCAGCGAGCGTCATCGGTGGTCTTCACTCCTCGGTCTCACGGTCCGCTTGCCTGCGTGCGCGTTCCAATTGAACGTTGCGAAGCTCGGAAGCCGTGGTGGGCGCAATCGGCGGGGCGCTGGACACGGTCGCAAGGCGCGCCACATCGCGCTGCCGCCACAATCGAATCAGCGTTATAACAATGCCGAGCCCGATGGCAAACGCCACGCCCGGAATGTACCACGCGATGCTGTTGAATCCCCTGGTCGGCGGCGCGCTCAATACTTTTTCGCCGTATTCCTGCACGAAATCCTGAATGATCAGGTCGTCGGACTCGCCCTTGGTCACGTGCGCGTCCAGTTCCTTGAGCATGGGGCCGGATGACGGGCAGTTCAGGTGATTGCACTGCGTGAGAATCTGGCCGCAGCCGCACATGCACATCAGCTTCGTGCCCAGGGATTTTCCGCGATCGGTTTTCTGCGCGTCAATGTGTAAAGGAACGAGCGCCGTGGCGATGCCCACGCACGCCGCGCAAATCAGCGCAAGTCTCCGGCGCTTACTCCGGTGATTAGTCATGGCGGTCCGGCAATTGCGATCGAGCGGAATACGATATGTGCGCGGG
>PMOP01000237.1 GCA_003161495.1 Acidobacteriota bacterium
CAGCCGATCGGCCAGCGCAAGCTGTCGCTTGCCCCGCAAGCTCTGGCCAACGCGGAAGATGAATTTACATGGGACCAGGGCGGAACCTTGCAGGCGGAAATTACGCCTTCGGATGCGCTGCGGGCGGATGACAAAGCCACTGTAAATCTTCCGACGTTTCGCACGACGCGCGTCGCGGTAATTGCCCGCGACGCTTCTCCGTTCGCAGCGGACTTGCTCAGCGTGCTTTCAAGTAACCCCTATGTTCGCGCGCAAATTGTGCCTCCGGAACTAGCCGCCAACATTTCGCCGGACGTCGCGATTTATCAAGGCGTTAACATGCCCGCGCAGCCGGAGTTTAATTCCATCTGGTTTCTCAGCGGCGCGCAAGTGGCAGGTTCCCGTCCCGTACGGGTTTCGGGATGGAACTTGCAGCATCCGGTGACGCGCTGGGTCCGCACGCATGATGTCAGCGTGCGCAATCCCGCCGCACTCAAAGTCGAGCCCGGCGATACCGTTCTTGCTTATTCCGAGGGAGACCCGCCGGCGCCGCTGATTTTGGCGCGAGAACAAAACGGCCGCAGAATTCTGATCGTCGGCTTCAATCCGCACGATTCCAATTTTCCGCTCGAGTCGGCGTTTCCGCTGCTGATGGCGGGAAGCGTGGAGTGGATGACGCATTCCGTCGACGATGTTGCGGATTCGTTTTCCACGGGGGAGATCGACCTTCCCGGCCCGGCATCGAAAATCATTGCGCCGTCCGGGAAAGAAGTGCCGTTTGCGCGCCAGGGCGCGGACATTCACTTTCTCGCGCTGGAAACCGGAATGTACAGGATCGTCTTGCCAGGCGGCGAGACAGATATTGCCGTGAATCCTCCGGCGCTGCCGGCACAACGTGTGCAGCCAACCTTGGCGGAAGTGGCGGAAGTTGAAAAAGAGTTTCGTCCACCAGCAGCCTCGGACATGTGGCGCTGGCTGGTCCTGCTGGCAATCGTGGCGCTATGGCTGGAATGGTTGCTGTATTATTCGGCGCGAGAGCGGCAACGCGTGGCGGAAGTTCACGAACCGCCCGCGGATCAACCGCTGCCGGATTTAGAGCGAGAATTGGAAGAGCAAGAGGAAGCCAAATACCGCAATCCAAATTTTGTGGGCAGGTGACAGAGTGACGCTGGACCAACCTATTTTTCTGCTGCTGCTCGGACTGCTTCCTGTCCTGTGGGTATGGATGCGGCGCATGCCGGGAGCGTCGCCGGCGTGCCTGTTGCTGAAATGCGCGGCGTTCACTGCGCTCGCGATTGCCCTGGCCGGGCCGTGGGCTCCCTTGCGAGTAGAGAAGCTGGCCGTCACCGTGCTGATGGACACATCAGCGAGCATGCCGCGCGAATCCCTGCAGCGCGGCGAGGCGATGCTGCGCGACCTCGTGCGCAAGAATTCCGGCGCGGATTTGCGGCTGATCACATTTGCGGAGCACGCCAAACTGCGCGGCGTTCCTGCCCAGGTCGGCCAGGTGAATATTCCGCAAGGCGTCGATCCGAAAGAAGGCATGACGACGAACCTGGAAGAAGCGCTGCAACTTGCTCTGAGCACGTTTCCTTCGCAGGGGCAGCGGCGTATATTACTGATTAGTGACGGCAACGAAAATCGAGGCCACGCATTGAATGAAGCTCTGCGCGCGCGCGAAAGCGGCGTGGCAGTATTTACCGCGCCCGCGGGCGGCACGGCGCCGTTGCCCGTTCAGGTGGAAAGCGTCGCTTCTCCGCAAGATGTGTTTTCGGGCGAGCGTTTTCCGATGACGCTGCGGCTCGATAGCGGTAGCGCGATGAAAGCGCGAATCTGGTTGACCGCCGAGGGCCAGGAAATTGCGTCCACCACGGCGGATTTGGCGGCGGGCGGTAACGCGGTCGATCTGGAAGCGCGAATCTCGCGCAGCGGCATCAATCTTCTGGAGGTGCACATTTCCAGCGCCGGCGGCGAGCAAGTACTCGTCTCGCGCGCGATCACGGTACGCAAGCCGCACGTGCTCTACGTTGCAGGAGGGAATGAAACTTCTCCGCCGCTGCTGGAAACTCTGAAACATGGCGACGTCGATGTGGAAACAGTTACCGCTTTTCCCGTGAACCGGCCCGCGCGCGACTGGGACGCGGTCCTCTTGGACAATTATCCCGATCACGATCTTGCGCCGGACGAAGATTTGGCGCTCGAACGTTACGTGTACGCCGGCGGCGGCTTGATTTTTATCGCGGGCGACAGCAATGCCAAGCTTCCCGAGGAACCAAAAACTCCGTTCGAGAAAATGCTTCCGGTGCGCGCCGAGCCGCCGCCGGAAAAGCCCACGGCCGTTGTGCTCGTGCTTGATAAATCCGGAAGCATGAGCGGGCCAAAAATTGAAATGGCCCGGGACGCGGCGCGCGCCAGCATCCGGACGCTGCGCCCCATCGATATGATCGGCGTAATTTCGTTTGACGAGACGTTCAACTGGGTCATTCCCATGGGCCCCGCGGGCTCGCTTGAAGATAAGAGCAGGCTCATCAGCCAAATTACTGCGAACGGCGGCACCAAAATTTATCAGGCCGTGCAGGCCGGTTTCGACGCCATCGTGGACGTAAAGGCCACGCACAAGCACATCATTTTGCTTACCGACGGGGTTTCCACTCCCGGCACGCAGGAAGATTTTCCAAAACTCGAGCGGGACGCGCTGGCCAAGCACGTCACGATTTCCACGATCGGCGTAGGCGACTACATCAATCGTGATTTGCTCGATGAACTTGCGCACAAGACCAAGGGTAAATCGCATTTCGTCGAAAATCCCGAGACGATTCCGCAAATTATCAACGCGGAAGTGAAATCCACGGAGGATCTTGCGATTCAGGAACGTCCTGTGCGCGCCGTGCGCGTGCGCCCCGTGGAATTCACCGACGGTATCGATTTCACGAAGGCTCCACGCCTGCGCGGCTTCGTGCAGGCGGAGGCGAAAGACGGTTCGGAAATTATTTTACGCGTGGATGAAAAAAAACCTCTGCTCGTGCGCTGGCGATACGGCCTNNTGGGTGCGCTGGGAATCGTTCGGCACGTTGTGGCCGCAAATGGTGCGAGACGTTTCGCACCGGGACCGCACCATTCGCGCAGGCGTTCGCCCTGGAAATCAAGAGGGCGAGGCGGTGGTGTTTTACGACGTTCTGGCGAATGCGGACAACCCCGCCGGCGAGACGCTGGACAGCGCGGGCCCGCCGCACATTCTTGTCGAGACGCAGGGAGGCGCGCCGCGCGCGCTGCCGCTGGAAGAAACGGCGCCGGGACATTACGAGGCGCGCATTCCGGCCGATCAGGGCGGGTTGTACCACATTGTTTCAGGCAACTCGGAACTGATTTTGCCCGAGGCCGGTTTTTATCGTGAATCGGAAGAGACGAAACCCCAGGCGGTCAACACGGCGCTGCTCAGCGAAATCAGCCGCGTGACCGGAGGGCGGATGCACCCCTCGATCGATCAACTTTTGAATAACAAGGGGGCCATGGTTCGCGAACGACAGCCGCTGTGGCCGTACTGGCTGATCCTCGCGCTGCTTCTCAATTTTACGGAGGTCGCGCTGCGCAAGGGATTCTTTGAGCGGCTCGCGTCGTGGCTGCGGCGATATTCGCTGCCGCGCTGGCACCGGCAGACGGCTTGAGTAGCATAGGCTTCAGCCTGTGGATTTTGGGCCTTGCAAGTTTTAAACCCCACAGGCTGAAGCCTGCGCCACTTCCGTTTAGCAAACGCCAGGCTTAAGATTGTAAGTAGGAGCATCCCATGCGATCGA
>PMOP01000542.1 GCA_003161495.1 Acidobacteriota bacterium
GTGATGTTGTTGAATACCACCAGGGAATAGAAAATGGCCGCGCCGAATACCAGCAATGTTTTGATGGTGCGAAGGGTCATGGTTTCCCCGGTCCGGAGAATGTGCTGAAGTAAGCGGTCAGGGCTGACAGGGTTGCGTCATCGTATTGCGGATTGGCGGGCATCTGTGCTTTCGCATTGGACGCGCGAGGATCGTGAACGTAGGCGGCAAAATCCTGTGGCGCGGCTCCGGCAATCACGGCAAGAGATTGCCAGGATTGCCCTGATTTTTGACCTCCTTCGCGGCCCGAGTTGTGGCAGCGATAGCAATTCTGCTGCGCGATCCGGAAACCGTCCTGCACATCGCGATCCTGCGCGTGAGGCCCGCGCGGAGCGATCGCGCCAAAAACAACTTTCTCGTCGCGAAATTCGATGCGCACCACTCCCCACGGAATCTGCGGTTCATCTTCATGCGAGAGAATCTTGAAGCTGGGCGTGAACTTCGGATTGGAAATCATGTACGGCCCCATATCGAACTTGTGTTCCTGGGAATCCTTTGGCCATCCGGCGGGCGGCTTGCCGTCCACTTCCAGAACCAGCACGGGATGATGGGCCGCGAGGTAAGCCTGCGGATAGTTGGCGCGGTACTCATCATCGCAGATGGCCACGACCATGTCTGACGCGGGAGACGCGCCCAGCGCGCGCGCCAGGTCTTCAAGCCTTACCCCCGTGATCTTGGTTGGCCCCGTGAAGTTGGTGTCGCCGGATTCGGTGAAGCTCACCAGCGGCATGGCCATCAGCACGTCGTGCGTGATGTAGCGCGTCGAATCCGGCGGAAGTCCCGCAAGCGCTCCGCTCAATTCAAGGTCCGAGGGATGTAGCCTTTTTTCGTGCAATGCAGGGGAAGATTGCACGCCAGCCGCGACGAAAAGGATTGCCGCGAATGCCATTGGGCTTTTCAGCGAGAGACGCATGTCACATCCTAGCGTACCGTCGCAGAGAGGCAAGTGAAAAATCCTGCGGAGCAGGCAACGGTTCGTCAGGGGCTATAAATCCGATAGCTTATGCCATTTGCGATCGTAAATTCCGAAGGTTATCTTTTTGATTTTTCCGTTCTTTTGCGGCACCTCAATCTCCAGGCCATTTCCGTCAAGCGTTCCTTTATAGTCGATGGCTCCAAGCAGGGTGTCGCCCTTAATGCACCATTGTCCATTATTCTTGGCGACTGCATCCGCATTGTCGGACAAAACCGTCACGTTCAGAAAATAATCCTGGCCGGTGGTTAGTGAGCCGTCGTACGAGGACCCAGTTCTGGAGAGCGAGTCTTTGCGATCCTTCCCGACTCCTTCGTTCACCCTGATGCGCACGTCCACCCTCGGTTTTGCCCAGACGGGCGCTGCCGCCAACAATATCAGGAGTAACCAACTCATTGATTTCATCTGATTTGTCTCCCTTTTCAGGCGCCGTTTTGCCGATTCAGGTAATCATATTGCCTGAAGGATTTCCAATCCGCGCATCGTACCCTTTCAACTTGTTTCAAAGCAATAAAATTACCGTGCAAGTAACCAGAAGAGAGAACCGGACGTTCCCGTCGGAACGATGGAGGGCGAACCCGGTGCCGGGAAATCCATGGAGTGGAAGTCTATGCTAAACTGGCGCGATATTTTTCGATGGAGGTCACTGGCACAGATGGTAGCTGGAAGGACCGAGGGAAGGCTGAAGCAGCTGGGCATTGTTCTTCCCGCGTTGCCTCAGCCGGGCGGCAACTATCTTCCGGCGAGGACGGTCGGGCAGATGGTGTATCTGGCCGGCGTCATTTCAATTCATGCAGGCGAGGTAATCGCTGGAACTGTAGGAGCAGGGCGTACCATTGAAGAGGGCTACGCTGCGGCGCGCGATTGTGCGCTGATTCAATTGGCGGTACTGGCGGACCATCTTGGCTCGCTCGACAAAATTAAAAAAATTGTTACCGTGAATGGATATGTGAACGCCGTCGCCGGTTTTCCGGATTCACCCAAGGTTATCAATGGCGCGTCCGACCTTTTTGTGGAAATTTTCGGTGACGCCGGGCGCCATGTGCGCGCAGCGATCGGCGTCCCGGCATTGCCGCGCAACGCGCTTGTCGAATTGCAAATGACGGTGGAGGTATAGGCAGGCCCATGGCGGAACATTCTCTGAATGCGGAACCCACTCACTCTCTCTGGAATCGCGCGCTGAAGCCGCGCCTTCGCGTCGCTTCCGGAGACACGGTTCACATGGAGTGCGTCGATTCCAGCGGCGCGCAAGTTCATCCGGCCATGACGCTCGCGGAATATTTGAAGATCGACCGCAGCCGCATTCACGCGCTCACTGGTCCGATCCATGTCGATGGAGCCGAGCCGGGCGACATTCTGCAGGTGGATGTGTTGGAAGTGGCGCATAAAGGCTGGGGCTGGACCAGTGTGGTGCCGGGCCTCGGTTTTCTGAAGCAGCGTTTTTCGGAACCATTTTTCTTCGTGTGGAAGATGGAAGGCGAATTCAGTAAATCGATTCCGCCGGCCGTTGTGCCCTTGCGGCCGTTTTGCGGCGTGATGGGCGTGGCGCCCGGTGAAGACGGCGAATTTCGCACGCGGCCTCCCGGAATTTTCGGCGGCAACATGGATGTGCGCGAGCTGTGCACCGGTGCTACTTTATATTTGCCGGTGCTCAATCGTGGCGCGCTTTTTTCTGCGGGCGACGCCCACGGCGCGCAAGGCGACGGAGAAGTTTGCATCAACGGAATCGAGTGCCCGGCAGACGTGACCGTGCGTTTTCAGGTGCACAAGCAGCGCGCGCTTCCGGGGCCACTAGTGGAAACTCCCGCTGGGCGCAAGCATGAGTCCGCAGGCGGAGAATGGATCGTGGTGGAATCGTCGAACGATGCGGCGGGCGCGGCGCGCGCGGCCACTTCGCGCATGATCGATTTGCTGGCCGAACGCTGGGGCCTTGATCCGGTTCACGCCTATTTGCTGTGCAGCGTGGCCATGAATCTGCGCTTCAGCCAGGTTGTCAACGAGCCGATGTTCACGGTTTCAGCGGCGATCTCCAAGCAAATCCTTCCCGCCAGGAAACTTTTCTGAAAGTGTAGCGCCCGCCTTCAGGCGGGCAGGTTGGATTGAGGCAGATGTCCGCCTGAAGGCGGGCGCTACAAAAGCGAACGAACATGCAAATCAACGACCCAGAGATTCTTGCAGAGTTAAAGGCGCTCTATTCGAAATACGAAGCCGCGCTCATGGCCAACGATGCGGAGACGCTGACGCGAATGTTCTGGACCTCGCCGCACGCCATGCGCTTCGGAGTCACGGAAAACCTGTACGGCATTGAGGAGATCGAGGCGTTTCGCAAAGGCCGCTCTCCTGCAAATCTTGCGCGGACGGTGCGGCGTTTGGACATCGTCACGTTCGGCAGAGATTTCGCAAGCGTCACGCTGGAATTCGAGCGCACCGTGAACGCAAAAATAATTTCAGGCCGGCAGAGCCAGGTTTGGGTGCGCTTTCCAGAGGGCTGGCGAATTGCTTCCGCGCACGTCTCGGTGCTTTAGTAGCGCGGGCTTCAGCCTGCGGGTTTTGGTTCTTGCAAGGCCTAACCCCCGCAGGCTGAAGCCCGCGCTACTCAACCCTACGCACTCGCCTGATTTAGAAACTCGATCGACTCGCTGTCCAGCACGATCTGCACAGAAGCAATCAAATCATTCAACTGCTCCAAATTAGTAGCACTGACAATGGGCGCAGTAATTACGGGCCGCGCTAGCAGCCAGGCAAGCGAAATCCGTGCAGGAGTAGCGTTGTATTTCTTGGCAACTTGATCCAGCGCCGCGAGAATCTTGAAGTCGCGTTCATTCAGAAACTTTGCCACGTTGCGGGCCCGAGGTTTTCCGGCTGTATCGCTTTCCGAGCGGTATTTTCCAGTAAGAAAACCTCCGGCGAGCGGCCAGTAATTAATCACGCCGAGTCCTTCCTTTTTGCACAGCGGCTCAAGTTCAGGTTCAAATTCGCCGCGCTCGATCAGGCTGTAATTTGGCTGAAGGGTCTGATAAGCGGGGAGGCCGAATTTGCGGCTGGTGTGGAGCGCCAGCGCGAGTCGCTCCGCTTTGTGGTTGGAGGCGCCGATGGCTCTCACTTTCCCCTGCTTGATCAGTTCCGCGTAGGCTCCCAAAGTTTCTTCCAGAGGCGTATCCGGATCGTCGATGTGCGATTGATACAGATCGATATAGTCCGTCTGCAAACGCTTCATCGAATCTTCCGCGGAACGCAATATATGCTGTTTGGACAGACCTTTTTTTCCATCGCCCATATCCATGCCAACTTTTGTAGCCACGATCACCTTTTTGCGGTTTCCGCTGCGCTTCATCCATTCGCCGAGAATTGTCTCGGACTCGCCGCCTTTGTGTCCGGGCACCCACTTAGAATAGGCATCCGCCGTATCGACCGAATTGAATCCTGCGGCAATAAACGCATCCAGCAGTTTGAAGGAAGTGGTTTGATCCGTCGTCCAGCCAAAGACGTTTCCCCCGAAGACCAGAGGAGCGATTTCCATTTCAGTCTTGCCCAGCTTGCGCATCTTCATCTTGAACCTTTCCGTTACGTCGTCGTGTTTTTTACAAGAGTTGAATTATATCCCGGGAAGGAAAGAAAAATGACTCGTGAGTAGCACAGGCACTCCTGCCTGTGCGGTTTTTGCTGGACTTCACAAAAGCGCACAGGCAGGAGTGCCTGTGCTGCATGACTTCTGCCAGCGCCACAAAAATCAAAAGAAGACAGGCTGATGCCTGTCCTACTAAAATCGATTCATGACAAATGTTCATCGCGCGACGCGCACCATCGAGATCGCGCGCGCGGCGGGATTCGACCTCTGCGGCATTGCTCCTGCCGCGGAGTTTCCGGAGCTCGCGCACCTGGGCGAATGGCTCGAGCGCGGCTACGCGGGAGAAATGCGCTACCTGCAAGACCCGCGGCGGCATTCGCCCGAGCTTGCCATGCACGGTGCGCGCAGCGTCATCGTGTGCGCGCTCAACTACAATACGGCGTTTCAGCCATCGACCGAGCCGCCCGCGCAGGCCAGCCCGCAATCGGGGCCACGCGGATGGATTTCCCGCTACGCCTGGGGCGACGACTACCACAATGTCCTGGACGAAAAACTCGAAACGCTGATTCAAAAATTGCGCGGCGAATTCGCTGTGCCCTTCGAGGCGCGAGCCTATGTGGATACAGGGCCGATCATTGAACGCGTCGCCGCGAAATATGCGGGGCTCGGCTGGCTGGCCAAAAATACTTGCCTCATCAATGAAGAGATGGGATCGCTATTTTTTCTGGGCGTGATCGTGACCACGCTCGATCTCGCGCCGCCGCTGCACGCCGCGGAAACGCCCGCGCCGGATTTGTGCGGAAACTGCACGCTTTGCATCGACGCGTGCCCGACTGGCGCCATCGTCGAGCCATACGTTCTCGACGCAAGGCGCTGCATTTCGTATCTCACGATCGAATTGCGCGGCCCCATCCCCCGGGAATTGCGAGAACCCATCGGCCGTCACGTCTTCGGCTGCGACATTTGCCAGGACGTTTGCCCGTGGAATCGCCGCGCGCCAGTGACAACGCTGCCGAATTTCCAGCCGCGC
>PMOP01000307.1 GCA_003161495.1 Acidobacteriota bacterium
CTGAGGACCGAATACCGCGCCATTGTCGACGCCGGCTTCCTGTTGCAACTGGACGATGCCCGTGCTGCCGTGACCTACGACAGAATGGTGCCTCCAGCAAGCTTCGACGATTACTACAAATGGGTAGCCCGCCACGTCGAAGTCCTGAATCATGCATTGGAGGGAATTCCAGAAGACCGCGTCCGCTACCATGTTTGCTGGGGAAGCTGGCCGGGGCCGCACACCACTGACGTTCCCCTTAGGAAAATCGTCGATCTCATTCTCAAGGTGCGCGCAGGCGCATATCTCATCGAGGCCGCCAATCCTCGCCACGAACACGAATGGCGCGTCTGGAAGGACGTCAAGCTGCCGGAAGGCAAGATCCTGGCCCCTGGCGTCGTCAGCCACGGGACAAACGTCGTGGAGCACCCCGAACTCGTAGCCGAACGCATTCAGCGCTTCGCGGGCCTCGTGGGGCGCGAGAATGTCATCGCCAGCACCGATTGCGGCTTTGCGCAGGAGCAATTCAACCGGCGCGTCCATCCCACGATCATGTGGGCAAAACTGGAAGCGATGGCGGAGGGTGCCAGGATCGCCAGCGAGGAACTTTGGGGACGGGCCGCAATCGGGCGCAGCGGAGTTTCGTCTCAATAGCGGTTCTCAGTAACTATTCAGGAAATCTATTCGTCACCGGAAAATTAACCGCGCGATTCGCATTATTTCCTCCTACAGGGATCAGGGTATGAAATAAATTTATTTTGTAAGGTAATTCCTGTATTCCCTGAAGTGTTTTCTTGTGGATAATCTGTGAATCTGTTTATAAAGATTCGGTAATTCCACGCCTCAGCAAGCCAGCTCTTGCGCGGTGGAATCAATCTGCAGGAGGCGCCCGCCATGCGACATGAATTCGATGTGTTTGAAAAATTCTCCGATGGTTCGACTCTGTGGCGCGCGTGTATCGCGGGACGCTACGAAGCCCATCGCAAAATGCAGGAATTGGCCGAGCATTCCGAGAATGAGTTTTACGCCATCGACATTCAATCGATCAAAAATTTGCCGCCTATCTCCAGGCGAAATGCTGCGCCCGATGGAAGAGCGGTTGCGGGATGAACCGGACATAGCTCAAAAGCTGGGTCGCTCCAGTCCCTTTTTTATATCGTCCCGCCCGAAACCGCAGAGCCGATTCTTCATGAAATATCCGTTTGTCCGAATACAGTTTATCCTTCAAGCCCCTACGCACTACTCTTGATGGCTTCCATTTCCCTTCGCCCCTAACATTCCGTGCTGGTGTTGATTTTCAGAATTGCCGAGGAGGGACACTCCCCAGGGCAACGATAGCCAATTCCCCTTTTACGGATTCTAATCAATTTTAGCGGAGAGGCCGGATGCCGATCGATTTATCAAACGCCTGGAAAAGCGGAACCAGGATCATCAATTTCGTGATTTCGCTTCTACCTAACATCATTTTGGCCGTCATCATTTTTGTGGTCTTTCTGCTGCTCGCTTCGGCGGCCAAAGCGCTGGTCCGGCGCGTAGCGCAGCGCCATGGACGCCGCCAAAACTTGGGAATATTGCTCGGGCATCTCACGCACGTGACGATGATTATTTTCGGATTCCTGGTTGCATTTTCGGTGGTTGCGCCATCGTTTCATGCGTCGGACCTGGTAAAGATGCTGGGAATCGGCAGCGTGGCGATAGGTTTCGCTTTCCAGAATATCCTGCAAAATTTCCTCGCCGGAATTCTGCTGTTGCTGCAGGAGCCTTTTCAAATCGGAGACTGGATCTCGGTCACCGGTCTGGACGGAAAAGTGGAAGATATCCAGGCGCGAGCCACCGTGATCAGCACCGCTGAAGGCAAACGGATCGTAATTCCGAATGCTGTGCTGTTCACCAATCCAGTGACCGTGAGTCCTTCCCCAGAAAAAAAAGAGGAAACAACCCCCGCAGCAACGGCCCCTCAGCAGGCCAAGGCCGGCGTTTGAGTGATTCGCAATTTCGATTAGCCAACAGATGATTGCATTCCTGCCGGTCTCAGCACAGGCCACTTCCGTGCCCTGGCCACGTTTCCTTCCTGTGAGAACGTTACCGATGGGGGGTGTCTTCGCATCCATAAGAGGCGAAATTCGGAAGCGCAGAAACGGATTGCGTACACATTAGACCTGCAAAATCGATTTGTGACATGCTATCCCCTTGTCCACATTGAAGTTTTGAGAGGAGGTGACTTGACGGATTGCGATCCCATTGGTTCGCCTGAGTGCCTGTGCTATTATCCCGCACAAGTTTTAAGGGATGGATGGCCTTTATGGATACATCCGTGCGGTCGGCACGTTCATACCGTTTTGGCCTGTTTGAGGTGGACCTCAATAACGCCCAATTATCGCGTAAGGGCGTCCGCGTGCGTCTGCAGGAACAGCCCTTCCACATCCTTTCTCTCCTATTGAGCCGGCCCGGACAAATTGTCACGCGCGATGATTTTCGGCGGGAGCTTTGGCCGGCCGGGACTTATGTCGATTTCGATGGAAGTTTGAACGCGGCGCTGAAGAGACTTAGATCCGCGCTAGATGACGATCCCGACAATCCTCGTTTCATTGAAACGATTCCGCGAAAAGGTTATCGATTCATCGGGCCGGTGGAGGTTATCGGCGCGGAAAACACCGTCCCTCCCTTTCCGCAGAATGGTTCGGATCAAGTCGGGGCTGGACTGTCACGTGCTGCGCAAGACTGGAATGGCACGGCTGAACCGGTGCCTGATGCGCGGGTCATTGCGCGCAAATACGGGTGGACCGGGGGAATTCTTATCTTGCTTATGCTTGGAACGCTGTCCGTGTATCGCTTTGGCGGAAAAAAATATGACGTCAATGGCAGGACCATAGCGCCGGATAATTCGCTATCGGTCCTTCCCTTTGCAAATGGAGGCGCGGGTCCCGCGTTTGATTACCTTCGCTTCGCCCTCGCTTCGGACATTGTCACGGACCTTACTTACGCGCGATCCGTCTCCGTGCGGCCGTTCGCATCGACCACAAAGTACGCCGCGGATCCAAAAGATCCATTGACCGCGGGCCGCGAAATGAAGACTTCCTATGTGGTTTCCGGTGATTTTATAAACGAAGGTGGAAAGCTGAAAGTGACGGCGGAGCTTACCAGGGTTTCCGACGGGCGGCTGCTATGGAGAGACAGCGCATCCGCTGCGCCGGATGAATTGGTGCGACTCCACGAAAATCTCTCGGAACGCCTGCAGAACGGAGTGATCACCGCATTGGGGGGACAGCAAATGGTTGGCGCTGTTCCCGCGCCACATAGCCAGCGAGCTTACGATCTTTATCTGCGCAGCGTCGCCATTCCGCGGGACCCCGGGCCGAACCGCGCGGCCATTGCGGCCTTGAATGAATCCGTGGCGGAAGATCAGGACTATGCGCCGGCATGGGTCGAGCTCGGTTGGAGATATTATTTCGACGCGGAATATGCAGGTGGCGGGGAGCCTTCCTACAAAAAATCGTCCGAGGCAATCACGCGGGCAGCGGCGCTGGACCCGAATGGAACTGCAAATTCAATTAATTTGAACGTGGAGCACGGGGACTTGCTGGAAGGATATGATAAAGCCACAAGGCTCCTCGCGCGCCGCCCCGATGCCTCCATGGCGCATTTCCAGATGTCCTACGTTTTCCGGTACGCCGGCCTTTTGGATCAAGCTGCGCGCGAATGTGACGCCGCCCTGGCCATTGACCCCGGCGATTTCATCTTTCGGTCGTGCTCCAAAGTGTTCATGTATGAAGGAAACTATCCGCGCGCGCAGGTGTTTCTCGATCTGGATGGCAACTCCGGTTGGAGTGTCAGGCAGAGGATGCACTTTGCCTTGCGCCAGAAGAATCTTCCTTTAGCGCTGGCCCTTGCGACCATAGCGGTCGAAGGCGGATATAAAGACTCGCAGGTCGTCTTGACCGATCTAGATCATGAGCCTCCCGTGTCCCTCCAGACGGCTGCAGCTCAGGAAGAAACATTTGCTTCCGGCCAGAATGACCCGGAAGAAAAATACGAAGTGGCGGCGATGCTGAGTTTCGCGGGGCAACCTGATCGGGCCATGCGGGTTCTGAATTCAGCGATCCGGCGGAATTATTGCGCAACTTCGCTGCTCGAGACAGATCCTTTAATAGAACCTCTTCGGACTCGGAACGATTTTCCACAGCTGAAGGCTCTCGCCGAAACATGCCAGGAAAATTTTCTCACACACGTCAAAGCGGAAGCCTCCGCGGCCTCCTTCTCGACAAATTAACAATTTGTGACATTCGGAATTTTTAAACCCCCTCAGAACCCCATGTCATTTCCAACTGCAAGCAACTGATTTATCAGTCACATAGCCGGTCAGCTTCATATCATCTCCCGGTCCCTTGACTGTTCAAATGGTCTGCGATATTTCTCACGCAATTTCCAGAAGGGAGCATTTCACATGCGCAAACACATTGCTTTTTTTGCTCTGGCGGTGCTCATCGGGTTCGCCGATCTCGCGGCTTATGCCCAAAGTACCGGAAAACCGATGACAAACGAGGAAGTGATTCAAATGGTGCGAAGCGGTGTTCCCGAAACCGCGGTGGTTGCCTTGATCGGAAGAAGCATACCGCGTTTTGACCTCTCCATCCGCGGATTGTCCTCGCTAAAGGAAAGTAACGTAAGCGAAGGTATTGTCCGTGCGATGCTCCAGGCTCAATGGACGGCCACTCCTGGGCTCCCGGGGACGCCCACGGCCGGACTCCCGGGGACGCCCCCGCCCGCTGGCGGATCGTCTCCGACTCCTGCGGGTCGCGCTCCCACGGTCGGGCAAACGACTCCGCAGAAGAGCCCGCAAATGAGCACCGTGCTGGCCAAGATCCACAGCTCAACAGGGAAACTTAGCCCGGTGGTCAGCAATCCCGCAGCCGGTCAGTCGGGTGCCGCAACGATCGCCACTCTCGGCCAGCAGAAGCAAGTGGCCCTCAACGAGCGAGGCCAGGTTGCCACTCCGGCAGCGGCGGTACCCTCCACCAATCCGACCAATACGACCGCTACGGCAAGCCGCCTGTCCACTGTGCGAGGACCCGCGATCGCCGCCGCTGCTCCTCCCCCGCAGACGGCCAGTCCGAACCGAGCGGCGCTGGCCGGGCAAACATCGATCGCTTTGTCTTGCACGGCCTTCAACACTTCGATGATTTCGACAGTAAGTGGGCAGCAAGGAAGCGTGACCTTTACCCAAGATCCTCAATTCAACCCTTTCACAATCAAGGGCTGCAATTTCGGCAGTGCCAGGGGCCAGGCGCAGCTCAACAGCTCGAACGGCAGGAAACTTGCCAATATGAACGTGGACACGTGGACGGACACCTTGATCACCGTCGAGGTAGATCCGACCCTGACGGATGTCCTCGATCAAGACAACGTCACACTCGTAATATTTCCCGCCAGCGGGCCGCAAGCGCAGAAGGCCGGTCTCCACTTCTATGCCAAGCGCGCGGAGCTGCTGCTCGGCTCGGTGCCCACAAGCGAAGCCTCGCTTACTCCCATCAACGACGACAGCGGCAGCCCCGTAACTGCCAAGTTTTCCAGTCCGTACCCTGTGTCCACCGCAAGCATGTCTGGGGGCGTGGACCGTTACAATGCCGTCCGCTTTGTCGGCGGCACCGATTCATTCGATTTCAGCAAATTGAAACCGGGGTTTGTTTTGGAAAAATTCCAAGTGAACACGCTCAGTCAAGCGGATGTCGCTGCCTCTTCGGCTTGTACCGGGTTCGGTCCGTCAACTTCGACTGCTTACACCGACGGTAACTGGGCCTGGCAGATGAGCGGGANNCTCTGCGACAAGCCCCTGGCAGGATGGCGTGCGATGAACACTGGCAACGACAACACGAATCCCGCTCACCACGTGCAGTATCCGCGAGCGCTGCCGCGGAGCAACTCAATGAGCGAATTCGCTCGAAGATTCCTCATCTTGCTCGGTTTCTCGGCCGCGCTGGCTTCCATCTCGCTTGCTCAGCAGGCACAAAAGGCGCTGACCAACGATAGCGTTGTCGCGATGGTGAAAAACAACGTCCCGGAATCCGTTGTCATTTCCACGATTCAGTCGAACCCCTCGAAGTTCGACATTTCGCCTGGCGGCATCATCGCTCTCCACAAAGCAGGAGTGACGCAAGGCGAACTCGACGCCATCATCGCCGCAGCGAGCGGCGGCGCGCCCAGCGCTCCGGCTCCGCCAGCCGCCGCGAGCAAACCCGCGGTTGCACCGGGTGCGCCTGCGACTGCGGCACCTGCAAATACCGCCGCGCCTGCTAACGCAACCGCGCCTATCAACGCTGCCGCGCCGCCAAATCCAGCTCCGGCTGCGCCCGCTTCCAAGTCGCGCATGCCCAACGTCGCCGTTATTCAGGATGGCGCCTCTCAGCAAATTGCGCTGGAGAAAACGCAACTCGCGCAGACCAAGACGAAGCCTTCGTCCATGACCAGTCTTGCGGCAGACTCCGCACTGACGCAACAAGTCATGCAGGCGGGGATCAGCACAGTCACGACGAGCGCGGCCACACACATGAACTCCGGAATCGGGGGTTCCACCGTTCAGGAAGCAGGCGGAATATTTTCGGGCATGCTGTCACAACGCAAGCCCGCCGTAACTTATGTCTGGGCTATTCCCAGTCCAGCATCGAACACGATACTGCAAACCACTTCGCCAACGCTTGCGGTGAATTATTCAACCACTCCCGGCGTGAATCCCGACGATTTTGAACCCGCCATCGTGAAGCTGACGCCGTCGCAAAATGCAATCCGCATCGTGGGCGCAACACAGGGCAAAGCGGATGCGCAATCCAGTCCTGCGGCTGATTGGCAAATCTACACGAATTTTCTGGAAGAAAGAGTTCCGCTGAATTTGCAAAAAACAAAACCGGGCATGTACCAGATTTCGGCCAAATCCGGACTTTTTCCCGGCGAATATGCCGTAGTCCTTCGGCCCGTCTCCAAGACAATGAAATTTTCGGGAGGAGATGTGGCGCGCGCGCAGGGCGACGGCCTGATGTTCGACGCGGTTTGGTCGTTCCGCGTATCCGATGACGCACAGTAGCCGCCGCGGAAATTCCGCGGAAGAGGGGCCGGCCATGCAAGTAACAAATCGATCGCTCGTGAGAACGGCGGCGCTTTTGGCGTCCGGTACGCTTCTCCTGGTGCTGGATGGCTGCAAGGAGAAAAAAGATGCCGCTGCAACTTCGGCTAGCCGTAGTGGAACCCAAAACCAAAGCGTGGGTCAAAACACGGCAGGAATTCCTGGACTCCGCCAAACATGGGGCCTTCACCCGAAGGAACAACCCGGCTCCATTTTTCAAGTCGAGTATTCGCCCAACACTTCCATCGTCGATGTCGCAACCGTTGGCAGAACACTGCGCGGCGTGAGCGAAGACCACAGCATTTTTCTTTTTGAGGATTCCCCTGCGCTTCGCAGCAAGCTGATTCCCGGGAAATTTGTACTGTTTCAAGGGCTCGATTTGCGGAAAGTCGACGCGTATGCCGTCGACCCTAATACCAAAAACCTGATAGTCGGCACGGAGAGGGCGCCTTTGCGTGAGGCATTGAAAAACGCGCGGATCGAATTCAAGATGCCGGTAAATTTTGGCGAGCTCTTCAAGCAGCATGCGTCGGAATTCAAAACCCCAAACGTCCTGACTCCGCAATTTGCCGTTGGTGATTCGGTGCTTTATTGGTGGAACACGCTCAATCCAGTCGTCCATGGAGACGTGAGCGACCGCAACATGGAAGGCGAATTTGAACTCAGTGACACTGACTTCGCCACCTGGAAAGTTCACTTCCATTTCTATTGTCCGCCCGAGGACGCGAGCAACCTGCATCTCGATGTGCAGCTCGCGCGCGAAGCGAATGGCTTGCATGCCGAGCTCGCCGCCAAGGGCAGGGTCAGCAATTTCATTCAGCAGACCAGCATGCTGATTGCCGAGAACAGCTTCAAGCATTTTCAAATGAGCGACATCAACCTGCACGGCGATGAGGATTTCGATTGGACGATCAAGAGTTCCGAAAACAAGACGCCCATGAACGAAGTGCGCTTGAAACTTCCCGGGAAAATATCAATTCCACTTGCGGAATTTGAACTTCCCATGTCCCTGCAAATCAGCGAGGCGCTGCTGTTCCATCCCGCCTTTACGACCAAGGACGAATTGGCCAAAGGCGCATTCAAAGTGAACTATTCGGGAGATGAAGGTTTCAAGCTGGACGGCTCCGACGTGCAAGTCGAAGGACAGGGCGAGGGCGATAGCGCCATCGATCAGAGCTTCGCATTTTCTCCACTGGCATCATTCGGGTTAGTCGTGGCAATGGCCGTGCCGCGAATCGAATTAAGGATGGGGACGGAAGAGATCTGGGAGATTGCCAAAATTCCGCTCCCCAGTTCCTATGTCGAATCGCTGTCTGACGTGCTGCTGAAAAATCCCAACGTCGGGCAGTGGATCAACAAAAAAACGGGCAATCCGCTTTCCATCGAGAGCGCCGCGTATTTTCAGATTGTCATCTCCACTACCGCGGCGCACTCCGGAATGCAGAGCCTCGTGCCGTGCCAGCAATTCACCATGATTGCAAAAGGTCAAGTGGGCGTTGACGCTGAATGGCTTGGCAGCAACGCCAATATGCCGGCCAGGGACGTCTTTACAAAAAACCTTACGCAGCGGCGACCCGGCGCGAAGATCTGCGGCGGAGCCTAATCGAAATTGTCATTCGCAGCAAACGAGAGAGGAGAATTCAAATGGCATTCTGTGCAAATTGCGGCGCGGCAGTAGCGCAGGAATCGGGATTTTGTGGAGCTTGCGGCAAACCCGTGACGGCAGCGAACCCGGGATCGCCGGCTCCCGTTGCGGTTTCGTCCGCAGGCGCAGGCTCCGGAAATACCGGACTTTCGAGCAACGTCGCCGGCGCTCTCGCTTACATTCTCGGCCTCATCACCGGGATCCTTTTCCTGGTGCTCGAGCCTTACAAGAGCGATCGCTTCGTGCGCTTCCACGCAATGCAGTCCGTTCTGTTCAGCGTGGCGTGCATTGTGTTTGCGATTGTCTGGGGCATCCTGACCGGAATGCTGCTGAGCATCAGCGGGTATCTCTGGCTTGTGACTCTGCCTGTCAGAATGCTCATCTCGCTGGGAATTTTCGGGCTCTGGCTGTACGTGATGTACCAGGCCTATAACCAACACGAGTATCGAATTCCAATAATCGGAGCGATTGCCGCGAAGCAACTGGGCTAGGGGCGCACAGGCTGTCCGATTGGGCAGGCCTTTGTCTCGCGGGCAAATAGGCAGGAGAGAACCGCAAATGAATTCAATATGTAAATATTTTTCAAGGTGGCGAGTCTGCGCGGTGACGGGGTTCGTATTATTCACTACAACTGCTTGTAATTACGGCCCCTCGGGAAAAGTCCCGACGCCGAAAAACCGGCCGCCGCCGTAAAAAATGCGAATGATCCGGAAATTGACCTGAATTGTGTCCCGGAACACCTTCAAAACCCGCCCGAGGCGTTTCACTATTCCTATCGCTGGAACGGCGACCGACATTTGGTGCAGGAAGTCGACGTCACGCAGCAATCCATCGATGGCACCGCCACGAGTAACAATGGCGGGAACGGCGATTTTACAGACAAGATTCATGCCAAGCGCGCGGACACCGACGCCTGGCGAATCGCTGTTGGATCCCTGAACTTCGGCATCGGAGGATTGGCAACCGGGTTCGCTCTTGTAAATCATAGCTCCGCCACCGTGCGTGAGGGCGCGGAAAAAGTGAATGGCTATGACACGACTAAATTCACGATCGATACTTCGCGCGGCGATGCCGCCGCGCAGGTGCTTTACAAAAACACGCTGGGGCCGGGCGGATTCGAAAAAGGAGCGGTTTGGGTTACCTCGCAAGGATGCCCGGTGAAAATCTCCCTGGACGATGAAATTCACGGGAATGATGGCAGTGTGACGAAAGATCACTACGAAGAGGCCATGGTCAAGAAATGAGAATTAGTCGTGAGCACCCGATATTGCCAAAAGGGAGCAATTTTATGAACCGGTTTGCAAGAATCTTCCAGCGGTCAAATTTCTTGCTGGGGACAAGTCTGATCATGGTCGTAGCTTACGGATGCAAATTCGGCCCTTCCGCGAAGAAAGCGCAGGAACACAAGGCTTCGGCCACGGCACAAAATTCATCAGATCCGGGCATCGATCTCAACTGCATCATCGATCATATTCAGAACCCTCCGGAAGCGTTCCATTATTCGTATAAACACAACGAAGTGGACGAAGAGGGAGATCTCACTCCGCAGACCATGGATGGAACCCGAATAGACCTATCCGGGACGCACACGTTTCATGCCGTGCGATCGGATCGCGATTCCTGGCAAAACGGATGGACAAACTTGACTACAGTGAGTGGCGCAGCCAGTACATTCGTGTTGATAAACAATACTTCCGCGCGGGTGCGCGAGGGCGATGAAAACGTAAACGGCTACAACGCGATCCGATATTCCATCGACACGGCTCGCGCCAATGCGGCAGAAAATGCGCTCTATCGAGGCACCCTTGGTCCCGGCGGTTTCGAGAAAGGAACTGCTTGGGTGACCTCACAAGGCTGCCCGGTGAAATTCACAATCGATTCTGAAATGCACCTCAATGACGGCAGCGTGCAAAAAGATCATTACGAAGAAGCGATGTTCAAAAAATGAGCGAATGGCCTCTTGCGATTCGCTTTCAATGTTTGTGAGGCTCGATTACGACTTGTGCAAAATGTGGAGCGTCATTTTCGGAAGCACAATCGACCGTGAATTTGAATGAATCACAATTCTCAAGGAGGATTGAAATGCGAAAGATACTCTCAGCAACTGTAGTCTGCTTATTGGCCGGAGTCGTTTTATTGGCCGCGGGGAAAGTTCAACCGCTAAACGTCAAGACGGGTCTTTGGCAAGTAACATTGACAACCACGATGAGCGGGCTTCCGGACATTCCTCCGGAAATGCAGGCAAGGCTGGATCAAATGACGCCCGAGCAGCGCGCCAAAATGGAGGCGATGATGAAGAGCAGGTTTGGGGGGACTCCGCAGAGCTCAAGCTATAAAAAATGTGTAACCAAAGAAGAATTGGAAAGCAACCCGTGGAACAAACCTGAAGAAAAGTGCGATTGGACAGTTGTGAATTCCACGGGCAGCGAAATGGAAGTGAAAACAACCTCATGCACAGCCGGAAAGAACCTGGGCATGATGCAGACCGATGTCGATCTGAAAATCCATGTCGTGGACTCTGAAAACGTTCAAGCGACGATGCAACTCACCTCGAACGGGAACGGTACCACGATGAAAGGCAGCGGTACTTACACGGGCAAGTGGCTCGCCGCGTCGTGCCCTGCGGGAACAAACTGAGCCTGATCTCCAAAGCTGGCGATGATCTCACAGTGAGTCCGGGAGCTCCCGCGCAGATTACAAATCAAAATCCGAAGCGGTCAGCCACGCCGCCGCCAGCCTCACCGAAGTTGATCCGCCACTTTGGCGATGCCAGCCTTGGCACAGGCCTCCTCCTGCGCGCCTCCCATCGGGGCTCCGCTCAGGCCGACGCCGCCGATGGTGTCCTCGCCGGCTTTGATCGGAACGCCGCCGGCGAGCGGAATCACTTCGGCAAGCATTCTCTGGCCGGATAGTGTTGTTTCGGTGCGTGTGGCCCACTCGGCCGACGTCTGTCGGAAGGTCAAAGCCGTGTAAGCCTTGCGGCGGGACAGTTCGAGATTGTGCGGTGACGCCCCATCGCCCTGAAGGAAAACTCGAAGCCGGCCTGCGCGATCAACGACAGCGACCGATGTTTTGACGCCGCATTGTTCCAGGGCCGTTTCAGCTATGGTCAAGGCCATGCGAAGCGAAACGTCGCGCTCCGTCAGCACCTGTGTGTCGCCTGTAGATGGAAACATGAGGAGCAGGACAAACGTGACTGCGGTAGCAAACCGAAACGACATGAGAACCTCCGTTGTTTTCGGATATGCAGCATTCCCTCGTCACAACCGCGCGGTTAACTATCCGATGCTCAAGGATTTGGAGAAAATATGGAGCCGAGGCCCGGACTTGAACCGGGGACCTGTCGATTACGAATCGACTGCTCTACCAACTGAGCTACCTCGGCCTTGTGCAATTCACTCTAGCATCGCGCGGAAAATAGTGTCAAACGCCTGCGCTCGAATGTAAACGTCCGCCTGTCAATGCGGCAACAATTTGCTTGCCGTGAAAGCGGCCGTTTTCGATGAAGATTTCNNGGATCCATGGTGGGTTTATTGGTTTCAGGATCGAGTGAAATGCCCAGGGATTTCAGGAATTGGAAGTCCGGGTGGTATCCCGTCAGCGCAAAAACCTGGTCCGCGGGGACTGACATTTCGCCCGA
>PMOP01000468.1 GCA_003161495.1 Acidobacteriota bacterium
TCGGAAGTCGCCATTCCCGCAGGCGTCGCTGCCGACGATGGCCAGGTGCTCGGCAATCTTCAGATCGATGCCAAGGGACAGTTGTGGGTTCCCGACGGGCCAAACTATCGCTGGCTGGATTATGACGTCAACACCGGGAAATTCACGACCTACGACTGGCCCAAGGACAACCGCGCCGATGCCGGCGGCAATTCCATGCTCATCCATCCGAACGGCACAATCTGGGAAACGGCTGGAAACCAGGTGCGCATGCTCAACACGGCGACGAAGGAATTCAAATTTTTTGATCCGCCCTCCTACGCGGCCACGCAGAAACCCACCGGCGCGTACGGCATCACCGTTGCCGGCGACGGCTCCGTGTGGTGGGCCGAGGATATGGCCGACAGCATGTCGAGAATCGATCCGGCCACGGGAAAGGTTGAAGAGTACAAGATCCCCTTCGATGGACTTGCCTACCCGCGCCGCATGAGCCACGACGCCCGCGGCGATCTCTGGGTCGGCCTATGGAACGCCGGCCTGCTCATGAAGATCGATTACGAAACCAAGCAGATGACTTTTTTCGCTCCGCCCACGGAAACCTCCGGCACTTACTCCGTAACCGTGGACCGCAAAAACAATTTAATTTGGGTAAGCGAACAACAGGCCGACAAAATTGCCCGCTACAATCCCAAAACGGGCGAATGGGTGGAATTTCCGCTTCCGGACTCGGAGTCGGACCCGCGCAGGTTGGAGATCGACCCCAACAATCCGAATCGCGTCTGGTGGAGCGGAAATCTCTCTGCCCGCATGGGATTTGTCGAAGTTCTCCCAGGGAATTAGCGGCGTATAGCGAATTCAACTTCAAGCCCTGCCACGGAAAAGCCAAAATTCTGTGCGCATGGACGGACTCGTCTCAAAAGCAATTCCTAAACGCGATTCAATCCCAATTTTGATAAACCACTACTGCGCTCGGGGCCTTCAGCCGATGGAGTGTACACGGATTGTTATGCGTGTGTTTCAGATTGACACAGGCGGGAGTTGTCTCCATGAAAGTAGCGCAATATCAGTGGTCCGAGTCCCTGGGTTGGAAGCCGGGTCCGCCGGGCCGACTGGGAGAAAGCGCTCAGTTGGTTTTGCTGTTTGGAAGCACCAAACTCATCAAGGCTCGAACTCACGTCGAAGAAATACGCCGCCTCTATCCGAAAGCATTGTTGTTCGGGTGCACGACTGCCGGAGAGATCTACGGCGTGGAAGTTGCGGATTCTTCCCTATCCATGACCGCGGTCAGCTTCGAGCATTCCAGTGTCCGAGAAACCCACATACCGCTTACGGACGCCGGCATGAGTCACGCGGTGGGACGCGACATTGCCAGATCGCTCGATGCCCAAGGCCTCAATCACGTTTTCCTGTTGTCCCCCGGACTGGGCGTAAACGGCAGCGAATTGGTCCGAGGGGTCGCGGAGGGATTGCCCGCGGGTGTCACGGCGTCCGGCGGATTGGCCGGGGATGCCGATCGTTTTCAGGAGTCCTACGTATTGTGCGAAAACGCGCCCACTCCGAATGCGGTATCGGCCATTGGATTTTACGGGGATCGCCTTCACGTCGGCTACGGTTCAGGGACAGGTTGGAATCCGTTCGGGACCGATCGGATCATCACCAAATCAAAAGGAAATGTTTTGTACGAGTTCGATGGGAGATCGGCGTTGACTCTGTATAAGCAATATCTCGGCGAGCATGCGCGCGGCTTGCCCGCGACCGCGCTTTTATTCCCGCTCAGCGTCGGTTTGGGAAACGATGCGCAGCGAGTAATCCGCACGATTCTATCCGTGAGCGAGGCGGACCGAAGCATGACTTTCGCGGGAGATATTCCCGAGGGATGCAGCGCCAGACTCATGCACTCCAATGTCGATCATCTTGTGGATGGCGCGCACGCCGCAGCCATAGCCTCCGTGGGCATGATGGAAGACTCTCCGGACCTCGCTATTCTGGTCAGCTGCGTCGGACGCAAGCTGGTGATGAAGCAAAGGACCGAGGAAGAAGTTGAGGTCGTCCGCGAGGTGACCGGAGAAAAAGCGGTGCTTACCGGGTTCTACTCCTACGGGGAAGTGGCGCCCTTCGTTGGCGGAGGCCTCCCGGAGTTTCATAACCAATCCATGACGGTGACCGCTTTCCTGGAGAAGTGAACAGTTCATGAAGGAACTTCAGAAGCTGCTGGAGCGGCAGATTAAACGCCATCTCGGCGGCATAAGCAATTTTCCGGAACCATGGCAATCTTTTCTCGCGGCCGTCAGCGAAGCCTACTCCGGATTCGATACCGATCGGGAGATGCTGGAGCGTTCCCTGGCGCTGAGTTCGGATGAACTCCGGCAGGCAAACTCCGAATTGGATTCTGAATTAGAGGGAGTGCGGCAGGCCTTTCCGGACTTCCTGTTCCGAATCTATGCCAATGGGAAAGTCCGGACCCTCGTGGGTGACGCGCAAGCCGTGCAGTTGCTGCCCTTGCATGACGAGGAGGGGCGCCGCGCGAAGCCCAATGCGGAGGGAACTCTCGCCGGCAGGTTTGCGCAAGCGATTCTTGACGCCGTGCGCAACGGCAGGAAAATGGACTTTGAATATTTCCTTTCCGGCGACCCCCTGGAGCGCCAGTTTGAAGCCAGAATCCTTCCGTTCGGGCGCGACGACACGATTGTCATTGTGCGTGACATCACCCAGGCCAAGCGCATCCAACTGGAACTTCAGAAGGCCAAGGAGGCCGCCGAATCCTCTTCTCGTGCCAAGGGCGAATTTCTGGCCAATATGAGCCACGAGATTCGCACGCCGATGAATGGAATTATCGGGATGACCGGACTCGCGCTCGACACCAATCTGACTGCCGAGCAACGCGACTTTCTTGAAACAGTGCAAACCTCGGCGACCAGCCTGTTATCGCTGCTCAATGACATTCTCGACTTCTCGAAGATCGAGGCGGGTAAGCTCGATTTGGACTCAGTCGCGTTCATTCTCCGGGACACGTTGGCTGAAATCATTAAACCGCTTGCATGGCGCGCTCGATCTAACGGAATTAGCATCGAATGCTGCGTCGCGCCAGACACACCCGACCTCCTCGAGGGAGATCCAACACGCCTTGGCCAGGTCATCGTGAACCTGGTCGGCAACGCCATAAAGTTCACGCATCGCGGCGGCATTTCCCTGGGCGTTAAAGTTCTTCAGCAGGACGCCACCCATGCCAGACTGCAGTTCTCCGTGAGCGATACCGGATTGGGGATTCCACAGGACCGGCTGGCGCCCATTTTCTCCGCATTTACACAGGCGGACAGTTCCTCGACCCGGAAATATGGAGGCACAGGTTTGGGACTGACAATCTCCCAGCGACTTGTCCACCTCATGGGCGGCGACATCTGGGTGGAAAGCGAAGTCGGCAAAGGCAGCACGTTCCATTTCACGGTAGTCATGAAGCAAGGCCGCGGCGCAATCGATTCCACTTCCGCCGGCGCCCCGTGCAAGGAGTCTTCTGTTCTCGATGAGCAATCGATTCAACTCCGCATATTGCTGGCCGAGGGCAATCCAGTGAATCAACGGCTGGCATCGCGTCTGCTTGAGAAACGCGGCCATCGCGTCAGGATCGCGGCAAATGGCCGCGAAGCGCTCGAAGCTACCGAAAAGGGCGACTATGACCTGGCACTGATGGACTTGCCGTTGCCCGAACTGGACGGGTTTGAGGCGACTGCGGCGATTCGAGATCGGGAGAAGCACAACGGCGCCCACTTGCCGATCTTCGCTTTAACTCCGCATGCCATGATGGGAGATCGGGAAAAGTACCTCGCTGCAGGAATGGATGGCTTCCTCGCTGTGCCGATCAGTCCCCTGGAGCTCGATGCACTCCTGGCAGTTTTCGTGGCAAGACGCATGGCGTCCGCGCTGTGAAACTTGCAGCGTGGCCTTTTCAGCAGAATCGCTTTTGGCCGCTTGTCTCCGCAATCTACGTGATGAGTTTGTCCGGTCTTTGGCCGCGCCACTTTGGAATTCACACGAATGCGGTTTGACCATTAAACCTCGCCTGGATACCATTCGACCCTCAAAACCTCCAGTTCGTTGGTTCAAATTTGACTAAGCCGACCAAATTGGTCGTAATGTAAGCCGCTGTCCCTGTGGGGGTTGTCGAGAACAGTACTACTTGACAGGGGCACGGGGCAGGTATTATTATTCAACTGCGACTGGTTTGGTCGCATATCAAATGTTAAAGCTTTCCAAGAAAGCGGACTACGCCCTGATCGCCGTCAGACACTTGGCGACGCATCGCGGTGAGCCTTCGCAGAGCGCTTCCGATATTGCCGAGGCGTACGGGATTTCCGCGCCGCTGTTGGCAAAAGTTCTGCAACGCCTGGCAAGACACGGGCTTGTCACGGCGCGTCATGGTTCGAGCGGCGGCTATGTATTGGCTCGGCACCCGAAAGAAATTTCGGCTCTGGATGTCATCAATGCCGTGGACGGGCCGGTTGTGATTACCTCGTGCGTTACGAATCACGGAAACTGCGATCAGAGTTCCACCTGCACGGTGCGCGAGCCGCTGCGGCGAGTGAACGAAAGCATTGCGCAAGTTTTGCGCTCGGTCACGATTTCGCAAATGGCCGAGGATTCTCCCGACGCGGAACTGGTCGGGCTGTCAATTTGAGTTTGCAGGTTGGCGCCACGAGCGCCGCATGAATTTTTAAGAAACTGCGTCAGGGGATTGAAAGAATACGAGACGGGAGAAATAAGAATGGCCATTAAACTGCCAATTTACATGGATTACCACGCCACCACTCCGGTGGACCCGCGCGTGGTCGAAACAATGCTGCCCTACTTCCACGAGAAGTTCGGCAACGCCGCCAGCCGCAACCACTCCTTTGGCTGGACGGCCGAAGAAGCGGTCGAGAACGCGCGCGCGCAAATCGCCCGCCTGATCAACGCGACGCCGAAGGAAATTATCTTCACGAGCGGCGCCACCGAATCGAACAACCTCGCGCTGAAAGGCGCCGCGGAAATGTACCGCGAAAAGGGCAACCACATCATCACGCAGGTCACCGAACACAAAGCCATTCTCGACACCTGCAAGCGTCTGGAGAAGTACGGCTACGAAGTGACCTATCTCCCCGTTGCAAAGGACGGCCGCATCGATCTCGACGATCTGCGCCGCGCCATCACGGCGAAGACGATTCTGATCACCATCATGTACGCCAACAACGAAATCGGCGTGATCCAGCCGATTCAGGAAATCGGCAAGATTGCCAAGGAAAAGGGCGTCTTGTTCCACACCGACGGCGTGCAGGCGGCCGGCAAAATTCCCGTCGACGTGCAAAAAGACAACCTTGACATGATCTCGCTCACCGCGCACAAAATTTACGGGCCCAAGGGCTGCGGCGCCCTCTACGTGCGCCGGCGCAACCCGCGCGTGCAACTCTCCGCGCAGATCGATGGCGGCGGCCACGAGCGCGGCATGCGCTC
>PMOP01000519.1 GCA_003161495.1 Acidobacteriota bacterium
CTCGTGGTAATCCGTCAATGTCATTTCCCAATGCCGTGCCGAATTGTTAGTGAATCTGCCGCCGACGTACGCGTACGAATACAGCCTGGATGGGAGATGGACATCCGGAAGGATTTGATACTAGCGGTTGAAGAGATCTTTGTCGCCTCGGAAAACCGGGTGAATTGAAACGGCTGTGACGATACCCCATATCTCTATCGATCGCCATTCGCCATTACACGCTCAAGTGTGCGCGCACGACCTCGTCTGTGAGTTCACTAATCGCTCCTGAAGCGACTCGTCGCCCATTGGCGAGTATGCCAGAATTCGCTCGCTACGCGACGCGCAAACGGCAGCTTCTGTTCGACCAGAAGTACAGCCAGGCCCTCTTCCCTGTTCAGCTTCAAGACAATATCGCCAATTTCGTGGACGATGTTTGGTTGGATTCCTTCGGTGGGCTCATCGAGAATCAGCAACTTCGGCTCGAGGACCAGGGCTCGGCCAATCGCGAGCTGTTGTTGCTGCCCGACGGAAAGGTCGCCGCCTCGGCGTTTCAGGACCTATCTACCCGCCAAGTATGGGCCATCCGTCGCGCGGTCGTAATCGGAATAAGTAAGAATCCTATCGACGTCGAGATTCTTTAAGAACAGGATTCTGGCGGTTGCTCGCACTTCGATGCGGTTCGGCACCCAGACGCCGTCGCCGACACACATCTCCTCCAGGAGAATATTTGTACCGCGCTGCACGCGGGCCACGAACAATCCCATCGAGAAAGCTTGTACTACGTGGCCTTCGACTTTAATCCAGGCAAAATCTTGCTTATCGACCCAAATCTTGCCCTCTACATTGGAGAAAATCTTGCCGTACTTGCCGTGCGCGTGATAGCCCATTTGCGGCGTAACCTGAAACACGTAAGCTGGCCTGCCCTCGGCTACCTCTTCGCCGGTGAGGTGGAAATCGAAGGCCTCGAGAACATCGCGGAGGAAAGATCTGTTTTCCTGCATCTTGCGGAGCCGGACATCTCGCTCCTCCGGTGTTTCGTGCTTTAGCTTGTCGAGATCTTCAGCATTCCTGCGCTGTTCATCGGCCGACGGTGGATGCCCATTGTGTTCTATGAGCTGCTCAAAACGAGCGCCATTGACAAGAATCATTTTGGTGACTTCGGCATCTTCCGATTTTATTTCCCCGAGCGAATCGAGGCGCCGGTCCTCATTCCGCTCAATGTAAGTATATTGGTCCCGCGCAAGCCAATTTCGCTCCGTGGCCGCGATCGACAGCTCCACGATCCGGTTAGGCTCCAATATACTTGTTTGATTCTCAGGTTTTACTGCGGGACTCTCGCCAGATTGAGCGATGAGCCCAGAGCAGGCTGCGAGCACGACCGCGAGCACTTGAATCGTGGATTTAATGTGAATTCCCACACTTGACTCGATGGCAGCTAGAGTTGAAAACTTCGAAGAATCAGGGTTCGCTTATAGAATAATGCGGTGAGATTTGAATGTCTGTGCGAAATGGAACAATCATCTTTGGCTTCCGCGCCAACATATTCCGGCCTGGATAGAGTGCTCGAACATTGCCTCCTGTCGTCCCCAGAGGCTACCAATACTTACGCGGTGAACGTAGTTGTCTACTTTTATCCCCATTCGATGACTTCCTTGATGGCATCGGGCGGATGATTACTTTCCAATTCTGCGAATTGGCTGGCGGGATACCGATTCGTGATCAAGGCTGCGACGTGAGAACCCCAGCGAAGCTGAGCCTGAGACAAATCGTCCACGGCCATTTGAAAATGGCCGCGTGCTGCATTGACACTTCCCAGCATGACCTGATTGTCCAGCACCAATTGCCTGATCAATTCGGCGCCGGGAATTTGAATTGGCCGATCTCCCCCTGGAATGCCAGTGAGCACATAAACCCCATTCAGAGCCAGCGCATCCAGCAGGTTAAACTCCAGCTGCGCAATCCCTGTGGCATCCAGTATCAGATCCATCGAACCAATTTTTTTCTCGACCTGGTCCGCCGGCACCTTTCGTCCATCCACATAATTTCCTCCGATGACGTTCAACCATTTTGGGCGAGCGCTCGTGGAATCGACCACGTCGAGTCCGTAAACCTCCGCGCCTCGCAGGCACAAGACCATCGCAGCAAGAAGGCCAACCGGCCCGAGTCCGGCGACCAGGCAACGTCGTCCGAAGATCCAATCCGGAGTCGTAGCTGCTTCAGGGGAACGCACAATCTGTATTCGAAGTACTTCGTCAATGGCTTTCTCGACGATGGAGAGTGGTTCCATCAACACGCCGACTGCTTCCAGTTCGGCCGGCACGCGCACAACGTATTGCTCCTTATCGACTACATATTCCGTCTGGTAACCGTCTAATCCCTTGATTCCCCTCTCGAGATATTTGCCCGTCTGGCACATATCGGACCGGCCCATCAGACATGGAGGACACAGGCCGCATCCACGCCGTACGGTAAACACGGCGTAGTCACCCGTTTTCACGCGAGAGACCGAGGAGCCCGCCCCGACCACCTGGCCGAACATTTCATGGCCGATGACTAGTTCCTTTTTCCCGTCCGGCGCCTGGGAGCGACCACCAGATACTTCTTCCCGATCGGTGCCACAAATGCCCACGCGTATGACGCGGACCTTGACCTCATCCTGCGCGGTGATCGACGGCTCCGGCCGGTCAGTTAAATGTGACCCCGCCGCGCCCGGAACAATGGCAATGGCTTTCATGAGTGTTTCTCCCTTAGCGGATCACGGGCGCGAGCGCGATAGAGCTAAGTCCCGCGACGAAAAACAGAAACATAATCGCGAGGAGCCACTTGACTCGTTTTCCCGCGCCATGAAACTCCTTCCACACAAAAATTCCCCAGATGGCAGAGATCATGGTGTTGCCCTCGCCAAGGGAAAATGAAGTGGCGGGGCCGATCATCGGGACGTAGGAGGCCACGAAGTTTGCAATCGTCCCGACGCCCCAAATTGCACCCCCTAATATCCCCCACGCGTGCAGATTCATTTCTCCCTTGAAATAGTCTTTCATTCTAAGCGGCGGGCCACTTACCGGCCGGCGCATCAATCCATAATTCATGGGGAAGTTGGAAACAAGGGCGCCCAGAGCAAAGACGAAATACACGGAGTAGGGTCCCAGGTGGTTCGGGCCAGTCAGTGCCTTGGCAACGAATGGGTAGAAGACCCCAACTGCAACGCCGCAGGCAAGACTCAACGCGATCCCTTTTGTGGTGGCCTTTGCGCCTCCGGACAGGCCCCGATACGCCATCGCATCGAGCACGATGGCAATACAAATCAGGGCGATTCCGCCAAAAAGGAGAATTGGATTCCCTTTCGGCAAAATGATGTAGTTGATGACTGCTCCAATCACCAACGCCAGACCGGCTCCGATCGGGAACGCTACGGCCATCCCGGCCAACGATATCGCTGCCACGAGGAGCAAGTTTCCAAGATTGAAGATGACACCGCCGAAGAAAGCTTCCAATATACTGCGAGCACTGGCGGCGCTTAGACTGCGGAAAAAGCTATCCGGCGATGCCGGGTTCCAATTTCCGAACGTCAGGCCAAACAACAGCGAAC
>PMOP01000253.1 GCA_003161495.1 Acidobacteriota bacterium
TACGGGTGCGAAATCGGCGACGACTCAAAAATCGGAGCGTTCGTGGAAATTCAGAAGAACGCGTCGGTGGGCCGCCAATGCAAGATTTCGAGCCACACCTTCATTTGCGAAGGCGTGACCATCGAGGACAATGTTTTCATCGGGCACGGCGTGATGTTCATCAACGATATTTATCCGCGCGCGACCGCGAACGGACAACTGCAAACCGAAGCCGACTGGAAAGTCGAGCGGACGGTCATCAAGAAGGGGGCGTCCATCGGCACGGGCGCAACGATCCTGGCCAACGTCACGATTGGAGAGAATGCGATCGTCGGCGCGGGCAGCGTGGTCACCAAGAATGTTCCCGCAAATTGCATTGTCGCCGGAAATCCCGCAAAAATGTTTCGCAAAATCGATTCCGCAGTGGAGGCCATAAAGTGACGACAGCCAAGGGCAATGAAAATGACGTTCCGTTTCTGGATTTGATTACTCCGCATGTCGAGCTGGAACAGGAGCTGACCAAAGTTTTCCAGCAGGGATTGCGCACCGCTGGCTTCATCGGCGGGCCGATGGTGGAGGATTTTGAAAAAGCGTTTGCCGATTTCTGTTCGACGAGCCACGCCGTGGCCGTCAGCAGCGGCACCGATGCGCTGCGATTCGCCATTATGGGAGCGGGTATTCAACCGGGCGACGTTATTGTCACCGTGCCGCACACCTTCATCGCCACAAGCGAAGCCATTTCGCAGGCCGGAGCGCATCCTGAATTTGTCGACGTGGATGAGCAGACCTACAACATGAGCCCGGAACGCCTTCGGGAGTATCTTGAAAAGCAATGCAGCACGGACCCCGCTGGAAAGCTCATCAGCCGGCGCAGCGGACGACGTGTGGGCGGCATCATTCCCGTGCATCTGTACGGTCAAATGGCGGACATGGACGCAATCCTCGCACTTGCCGAACAATATGGCCTGGTCGTGATTGAAGACGCCTGCCAAGCTCACGGGGCCGAATATTTTTCAAAAAAGAATAATCGCTGGATGAAGGCCGGCTCGATGGGATGCGCCGCGGCGTTCAGTTTCTATCCGGGAAAAAATCTGGGAGCGTGCGGCGAGGCCGGAGCGGTCACGACGAACGACGCCAAGCTGGCCGGAAAAGTGAAAGTACTCCGCGATCATGGCCAGGCCAAGAAGTATTACCATGACGTGGAAGGCTACAACGGAAGGCTCGACGCCATCCAGGCGGGGTTCCTGCACGTGAAGCTGCCTCACCTGGCGAATTGGAATGCCGCGCGGCGCGAACGAGCCGCCGAATACAATCAGTTGCTCGAACCCGCGGAGGGGAGCGTCACTCGTCCGCATGAACCGTCCTGGTCGCGCGCGGTGTACCACTTGTATGTCATCCGCACGAATGATCGCGACGGAATGATCAAACATCTTAAGGAAGCGGGCATCGCCACGGGCATTCACTACCCGATTCCGTTGCACATGCAAAAAGCCTACGATTACTTGAACTACCGGCAAGGCGATTTCCCGGTCTCGGAACAAGTGGCGTCGGAAATTGTGTCATTGCCCATGTTCCCGACCTTGCGCGCGGATCAGCAGGTCCGCGTCGCACAGGAAATTATGCGCTGCCTGCGCGTTGAAGTGGCGCGGTAGCAGGGCGGCGATCTGCTCGAAGCGCTCGCCGGATGATTGGCGTAAACTCACAGAGTGACGGCACGGAGCGAAGTGAAGAGAGTATGACGGACAACATTCTTCGCAAGAACCTGGAGAGCAGCCTCGAGGTCCACAAGCGCCTCATCGAAACATGTCTGCCCTCCATGACCGTCGCGGCTGACGCTCTCATCGCGGCCTATCGTGGCGGACACAAGGCCCTTTTCTTCGGAAACGGTGGCAGCGCCTCGGACGCGCAGCATCTGGCCGCCGAATTTCTGGGACGCTATTTGCGCGAACGCCGTCCCATGCCGGCTGTGGCGCTCGATACCAACACCTCCGCCATGACGGCCATCGCCAACGATTACGGCTACGAGCATGTGTTTTCGCGGCAACTTCAGGCTCTCGCCGTCGCCGGCGACGTTGCCGTCGGCATCAGCACGTCCGGAAATTCCCGGAGCGTCCTCGAAGCCCTCTCGATGGCCCGCAATCTCGGGCTCTATACCATCGGACTCAGCGGGGCCGCGGGAGGGCGCATGCGCGAGCTCGTCGATGTGCTGATCGCCGCGCCGTCAAACGATACGCCGCGCATTCAGGAGTGCCACATTCTGGTGGGGCATGCGCTGTGCGACGCCGTCGAATTAGCAATCGCCGAGGCGCCCGCCCCGGTGGGAGTCCCGGCAGCGGTGAAGTAGAGATGTGCCGCTCGCATCTCCGGCAAGTTGAACGCGGAAGGACTTGCGCAACGATTGAACATCATCGATCCACTTACCGATACGCGCTGGGACGACCTGGTTGCTCGCCATCCGAGCGCCTCGGCCTTCCATGGGCGAGGCTGGCTCGAGGCGTTGCGGCAGACTTATGGCTACAATCCGTTTGTATTAACTTCAGCGTTAACTAACGAATCAATAAAAGACGGAATCGTGGCATGCCGCGTCAGCAGTTGGCTGACGGGAACGCGCCTGGTCTCCGTTCCGTTTGCGGATCACTGTGAACCGCTGTTCGGCGATTCCGGCGATCCTCTGTTGCTATCCAATCGCCTGGTCGAGGAATGCGCCCGGCAACATTGCAAGTATCTGGAACTTCGGCCCTTGCAGGCGCCGGCAGATTTTGGAATTGAATTTCAGCCCAGTGAATCTTTTTATTTTCACGAGCTCGATCTGGAGCCCAGCCTCGAGCAGCTCTTTAAACGCATGCATAAGGATTCGATCCAGCGAAAAATCCGGCGGGCGGAAAAAGAGCAGCTTTCTTATGAAGTGGGCCGCACCGATGAACTTATCGAATCTTTCTACGGCCTTTTGCTGATGACGCGCCGCCGCCATCACCTGCCGCCTCAGCCGAAAGACTGGTTCAGAAATCTGGCCAAAAGCATGGGCGACGCGCTTGCTATCCGGCTGGCCAGGAAAAACGGCGCTCCGATCGCCGCTCTGCTCACGTTGCGGCATCGTTCCACTATGATTTATAAATATGGTTGCTCGGACGGGGCGTTTCACCAGCTCGGCGGGATGCCGTTTCTTTTTTGGAAGCTCATCGAGGAAGGAAAGGCAACGGGCGCGGAACGGATCGATTTTGGGCGCTCCGAATTGGAGAATGAGGGCCTGANNGGCACAACCAAGAGGGTCCTGACGTATTACCGCTATCCGCGGTCCAAGAAACAAAGCGCGCACGCGTGGGGAGATTCCAGTTTGGCGCGCCGTTTTTTTTCAATTTTGCCGGACGGCGTCCTGTCCGCGGCCGGCAAAGTTCTGTACAGGCATATTGGATAGCTCCGATGTGTGCGTCGCGCCACGGCGCGGGAGTTACGAAAAAATTACAACTCCCCGCTCGCCAAATGAACTACACTTCGGCGATCGGTGGAAATGCCGGCCGGCGGCGGTGGCTCACGGGATCGGCGCAAAGAAACAGGCAGACGAGCCATGCCGCAAACGGCCGGTGACTCGCCACATTGATTGCGGGCAGGTAAATGAACCGAAGTCGTGACAAGGTTCACGACAAACTTTTATGAGCTCCTCGTTCCTAAATTACTACCGGTGTCCAGAAGAGTTTGCGAAGTTTGGCCATGCGCAGGAGCTCGGGCCGACGCCGGGATATTTTCATTTCGGAAAACAAATTACGTGTTTCGGACGCAGCGCTGCGCCCGCGGCTGGAATGCCGAACGGCAATTTTCCCGATGTTTTTCCACTTACGCAGGCGCGGGAAAATGAAGTGATGCTGCCGTTTGACACGGATGAAATTCTGGAGAACCTCAGGAAAGAAAGATATGTCGGCGCGGAAGAAACCCTTTCTTTCGCCAGGCAGCTGGTCAGAAAAACATATTACGTATCGCGGCCATTCCTTTCGGTTGGAGTTCGCAAGCATTTCCAGCGATTTCATTTGCGGGAGCGGCGAAATATCTCGTTCCCCGCCTGGCCTATCGACAAGACGGTCGATAATCTATGCGCGGAGTTGATGGCATTGTCCGTCCGGGCAAACGGCAACCGGCGGATCCCCTTCGTCTGGTTCTGGCCGAATGAGTATAAGGGCTGCGTGATCGTGACTCACGATGTCGAGCACGAAGAAGGCCGGGATTTTTGCGGCGGCTTGATGGATTTGGACAGCCGCTACGGGATCAAAAGTTCCTTCCAAGTGATCCCCGAGGAACGCTATGGAGTTTCGGACGCTTTTCTGGAGGGAATTCGCGGGCGAGGTTTTGAGGTGAATGTCCATGATTTGAACCACGATGGCCATTTATTCGATAACCGCGGATTATTTCTAGAAAGAGCGAAAAAAATCAATGAGTATGGACGGAAATGGCGCACGGAAGGATTTCGCACAGGAGGAATGTATCGGAACGCCGAATGGACCGATGCATTTGAGTTCGACTACGACATGTCTTTCCCTAATGCCGCGCACCTGGAACCGCAAAGGGGCGGATGTTGCACCGTCATGCCCTATTTCGCGGGCAATCTTGTCGAACTTCCACTGACGACGACACAGGACTATTCCCTATTTCATATTCTCGGCAAGTATTCGCTGGACCTTTGGAAAGAAGAAATGAACTGTATTGCTTCGAGCAACGGGCTGGCCGCCTTCATTGTGCATCCCGATTATGTGATCGAACGCCGCGCACGGCTCGTGTATGAAAATTTGCTGCTCTATCTCTCGGAACTTTGCGGCGCGGCAAATCTCTGGCAGCCATTGCCACGGGACGTCGCGCACTGGTGGCGGGAGAGAAGCCGGATGAGCGTCGAGCGTTCCGGCGACACATGGAAAGTGGCGGGGCCCGGTTCGGAGAGGGCGCGTGTAGCCTACGCGCAGATTGAGGATGGCCGCTTGACCTATCACGTGGAGAACTCGTCTTGCCGGCAATTCATAGCCTGAGATCCAGAGCGATTTGTCTTGTCCGGATTTCTCAGCGTGTTTCAGCGGGCGATTTTGCGAAGATGGAATGCAGCTGTAATCGCCAGGGCGGAAATTGCAGGGAAAAGGTGCGGTTTAATCGGGCGTTCGAGAGAACCGAATAAGCGGGGCGTTTCGCCGGGGTCGGATATTCGTCGGCGGTGATCGGAATGACGCGGCGAGCGATCAGGGGCAGACCGCCCGTAGCGGCTGACAACCACGCGCCGGGTTCCGGATTTTGCGCGGCTTCTTCCAGAATGGCGTTCGTAAAATCAAACCAACTCGTTTCGCCGCCGGCAGTCATGTGGTAGATACCGCTCACGTCTGCTAAAGAGAATGGGCCGCCCTCGCGGTCACAAATTTGCGCGAGAATCCTGGTGGTGGCAGCGGCGATTTCGCTGTTTAGCGTGGGTGAGATGATCTGGTCGCACACGACTCTCAACTCTTCGCGGTGCGTGGCAAGACGCAGGATCGTAAGTAAAAAATTCCGGCCTTCCGTCGCGTAGACGCCCCCGGTGCGAAAAATCAGGTGCGACGCACCGGACGCTTGTATCGCGCGTTCCCCTTCCAGCTTCGTTCTTCCATAAACATTCCGCGGGTTCGGCGGATCGTCCTCATCGTAAGGAAAGTTTTTCAACCCATCAAACACGTAGTCCGTTGAGAAATGGATCAGGGAGGCGCCGATTTTCTTGGCTTCCTCCGCCATCACGGCCGGAGCTTCGGCGTTAATGGCCCGGACGACTGTTTCTTCCGATTCGGCCTTGTCCACCATGGTATATGCCGCTGAATTTATAATAAATTGGGGATGGAACCTGCGGATCGCGCGGCGAATTTCTTCGGGTTGAGTGAGATCGAGCCGCTGCCGGTCCAGGGACGTGACCTCGCCGACGCGCGGCAACATCCTGTTCAATTCACGGCCGACTTGCCCGTTTGTCCCGATCAAGAGGATGGCGGGTTTCATTTCGGGGAATAGAGCGGGAGAAATTCCCGGGGCATCGCCGCCAGGGTGGAATACTTCGCGTCTTTTTCGGAGATCAGCGGATTCGCAATGCCCCAGGAAATGGCCAGGCCGGGATCGTTCCAAATGATCCCGTACTCGCTCGTGGGATCGTAAACGTCGCTGCACTTATATAGAAATTGAACGGTATCGGACAAGGCCACGAAGCCATGAGCGAATCCTTTGGGAATATAAATTTGATTTTGCCGCTCGGCTGATAGCAGCACGCTGGTCCATTTCCCGAAGGTCGGCGAGCCGATTCGTACGTCCACGGCAACATCCAACACTTCTCCTTCCACGACGCGGCAAAGCTTCGCCTGAGCATGCCGCAGCTGGAAATGGAGCCCGCGCAGCGTCCCCTTTTCCGAGCGCGAATGATTGTCCTGCACGAAAACATCGGGGAGGCCGAGGTCGGCAAACTTCTGTTGATTGTAGGCCTCCAGAAAAAAACCCCGCGCGTCACAGAATACTTTCGGCTGGATTTCCCAGACCTCCGGAAGCGAAGTGCTCAATTTTTGCAATCGAGTATCCCTCTATCCGGTCGCCCTGCCGAAGGGTTGCAATCCGCCTCAGCCGGAGATTCAGCCCCGGTGGGTGAAAGAACGCAGGGAGGAATCGCGATTCTGATAATATTTTTCATAGTAAGAGAGATATTCTCCGTCACGCACGCCCGCCAGCCATTTCGCATTCGCCTTATACCAATCGATGGTTTGACGTAAACCGGTTTCCAGCGGAACTTCGGGCTTCCAGCCAAGATCCTTTTCCATTTTATCGCAAAGCAGGGCATAGCGCCGGTCGTGTCCGGGGCGGTCCTTGACATAGGTGAGCAGAGTCTCCGGTTTGCCGATCAATCGAAGCAGGGTGCGAGCAATCGTCAGGTTTTCTTCGACGTCGAGGCCGCCGATGTTGTAAACCTCTCCGATGCGGCCGCGCTCCAAGACAGCCAAAACAGCGCGGCAGTTATCTTCCACGTGCAGCCAATCCCGCTGCTGCTTTCCGTCGCCGTAGACGGGCAGCGCCTTGTCGTCAAAAATATTCGTGATGATCAGGGGAAGAAATTTTTCGGGAAACTGGTATGGCCCATAATTGTTTGATGAACGCGTAATCACGGCCGGAAGTCCATAGGTGCGCACGTAGGAAAGGACCAGCAAATCCGAGCTGGCCTTGGAAGCCGAGTAAGGGCTGCTCGGTTGCAGCGGCGAATTCTCGCTGGCAAAAGCGCCGGGAAGCATGTCGCCGTACACTTCATCGGTAGAGATGTGAACAAACCGCTCGATGCGCAGCTTTCTGGCGAGCTGCAGCAGGACGAATGTGCCCGTCACATTCGTGTCAATAGCGGGCGCGGGCTCATAAATGCTGCGGTCCACGTGCGATTCGGCGGCAAAATGGACCACGGCGTCGGCGCCGCGCATCGCTTCTTCGGCCGCATTCGCATCGCAAATACTTCCTTTTACGAAGGAATAATCCGGGTGGGCCGCAACCGATTCCAGATTTGCCAGGTTGCCGGCGTATGTCAATTTGTCGTAATTGACGATCTTGTAACCCTTGCGGAGGGAAAGGATATGCCGGATGAAATTAGAGCCGATAAATCCGGCGCCGCCGGTGATAAAGAGCTTCATCGAAACGCTTCCTTTGTCGCCATCTCTTGCGCCTCACGATCGTGCGGCCGGCGCGATGCGGCGGCACGCCATTCATTCCTTGGCGACAACTCGGCGGCCGGAACTCGCAACCAGGGAGTCCACCAGGCCAAGATAAATGTCCTTATTTTTCTCCCAGGAATATCCTTCGATGAATTCCCGCGCGTTCCGAACCAGCTCCTGCCGTAGTCCCGGATTGTCGATCAGCAGCAGCATCGCTTCGGCCAGACTTTTTTCGTCGTTGGCTTGAAAAAACTTCACCACGGAATCATTGAAGTAGTAACGATCAATCGCCGTCTCGGGAACAATGACGGGCACATCCACAGACATGAACTCGAAAATTTTCGTACTGAACGCCTCATTCCCAAATCCGTCGCTGCGCTTGGAAACAATCCCNNACCGCGATCTCCTGAAGCGTCCGACCGCCCTTCAGAAACACGCGGTCCTGCAGATGCAATTCCGCAATCAAAGTCTTCAGGAATTCGGCTTGATCGCCGCCTCCATAAATATGAAATTCCGTTTGCGGACTTTTATTTGCAATTTGTGCGAACGCGCGAATCGCCAGGTCCAGGCCCTGGTGGTAGCTCAGGGTCCCGGGATACACCATGATGAACTTGCAGTCCTTCCGGGTTCGTCCGCGCAGGTGAAAAATATCGGT
>PMOP01000520.1 GCA_003161495.1 Acidobacteriota bacterium
AGAAAACTGACCGCCTTGTCGGCAGGATTCATGCGGTAGGGCCCGACGGAAGTTTCCTCGTTCGAGCTGAGATTATTGTGCGTCAGCATCACTCCCTTGGGCTGGCCCGTCGTGCCGGAAGTGTAGATGATGGTGGCAATTTCGTCCGGGGTAACGCGCGCAGCTCGGAGCCGGTATTCGGCAATCGCCGCGTCTCCCGTCGCGGCCACCAGCGTTTCAAAACGCAGAATTTCTTCGCCCAGATCGGCCGACGCGGCGGCACAGATGATGTGCTTCACCGATGTGAGCCGGTCGCGGCACTCCAGCAATCGCCGCGATTGCATTTCTCCCGCCGCAATGACGACCTCGGCGCCCGAATGATTCAGGATGTAAACCATTCGGTCGGGAGATTCGTTGAAGTAAATGGGCACGTCGGCCGCGCCGAGTCCGAGAATGGCGAAATCCGCAATGTGCCATTCCGGCCGGTTGGGCGCGAATAGGCCAACGCGATCGCCTGTCTTTACTCCTAACTCCTCCAGAGCGTTGGAAAGCCCGGCGATGCGCCGAAGAAATTCAGCCGACGATGTCGCCTCCCAGCGGCCATTCACGCGGAGCGACAATGCCCGATCGCACGGCAACCGGTCCACCGCGTTCAGTATTTTTTCCGTGAGAGTCGGATAGGCCATGGCGAACCAGAACATTACCGCACGATTCTCCATGTGCGCAATCAAACTTAGCTGCCGGCCCCCGATCGCATCCAATTGACAAATAGTTTGAGTTTGAATCTTCCATTTGTGGCCCCGGCGGAAAATCTCGTATGATCGATAGTAGTCCGCTATGGAAAGGCCGGATCGTGCGCAAGGCTGCCGCCCTCTCACAAGAAATCGATCCTGCGCAAATCCTCAGGGCATCATGAACCGGCTGATCGAATGCGTGCCGAATTTTTCCGAAGGGCGCGACCTGGCAAAGGTTGATGCGCTCGTGCAAGCCATGAGCGGCGTCGCAGGCGCGTGGATCCTGGACTACACGAGCGATGCCGACCACAATCGCTGCGTGATCACGCTGGCCGGCGAACCGGAGGCTGTTGCAGAAGCTGTGATTCGCGGCGCCGGAAAGGCCGCGGAACTGATCGACCTGACGCGCCAAACTGGCGTGCATCCCCGCATCGGTGCGACAGACGTGATTCCGTTCGTTCCCCTGGAAGGCGTTTCCATGCAAGAGTGCGTCGCGCTGGCCCGGCACGTCGGCCAGGAACTCTGGGACCGCTACCGCATCCCGGTTTATTTTTATGAGGCGGCGGCGTTGCGCCCGGAACGCTTGAATCTGGAAAACATCCGCAGAGGACAATTTGAAGGCCTGTGCGAAGAGGCTGCGCGCAACCCCGAGCGCTCGCCCGACATTGGCGAACCGCGCCTTCATTCGACGGCCGGCGCGACCGTGGTGGGAGCGCGGAAGATTTTAATTGCTTATAATATCTACCTGAATACCAGCGACGTATCGGTCGCCAGGGAAATTGCGCGCGCCATACGCTCTTCAAGCGGCGGCCTGCCCCATGTAAAAGCGATCGGCGTGGAAATGAAAACGCGCGGCGTCGCGCAAGTATCGATCAATCTGACGGATTTCGAGGTGACGCCTCTGCACCGTGTTTTCGAAATGGTCAAGCTCGAAGCCCAACGCCGGGGCTGCGCCGTGACGGCCAGCGAAATCATCGGCCTCGTTCCGCGCCAGGCCATGGAGCTATCAGCAGAATACGACCTTCAGCTTGAAAATTTTTCGCCCGCGCGAGCGCTCGAAAATCGTTTAGCCGCCGTGGCGGGCATTCTTCCTCCGTCGCCATCCTCGGAGGCGCAGCAGGTGGCGACGCTTCAGCCGCTGATGGAAACCCTGCGCGTGGCCGTTCAGGATTTTTCGGAGCGCACTCAGTACGCGTCGAGTGAACCGTCCCCCGGATCTCACATCCCCATCGAGCGCGGACCCGAGGACGCCGCCGAGTCCCATCTGGGAGTCGCTTTCGCCGCGGGCGAAATTTATGAACGATTGGTACAACTCGAAGCTATGTCCGGACCGTCTATGTTGCTAGACTGGATTGCGCTCAAACAAGCCGCAGTGGCAGCCGCACGCGGCGCGCTCAAAAGCGCCGACGCGCTTATCCCCTCGTTACGAGATGCGGGCACGGTTGCAAGAATTAAATCCGCTACGGCCGAAATTGAAGCAAAATTGACAAGGAAGCCTATACCCATTGGAAATTGATTCCCCCTTGGAATCGAACGCATCTCGAACCGTTGGGCGCTTGGCAGGAGGAAGAGTATGAACACCGTAAAAATTATTTGGATCGCCGCGCTGATCGCCATTATATCCGTGATTCCCGCAACGGCCCGAGCGGGCAGCCTCGGGTCTGACATTCTGAGCATGTTCCCCAAGGATTCCGGGGAGCTTGCCTACGCCAACTTGAAAGAGGCGCGCGCGTTTCCCTGGTTCAATCAACTCAAGGAACAAATGATCCCGGCGAAATTTCGCGAGTTCGAGACGTTCCTCTCTTCGGCAGGGATCGACCCGAACACGCAGGTGACGGAACTTGCCTGGGCGCTCGTGCCAAGCAAATCAACGGCCGATAGCGGCAGCGGATCCGTTCCAAGCTCCGACCAAATTGTGGGTGTCGCGCTCGGGCAGTTTAACCCCGCTTCGGCGGAAGCCTATTTCACTTCCAAAAAGCTGCCTATCGTAAAGGTGCGCACGTTTTCGCTTTTCGCATTTGGCGGCGGCAGCGGACCGAACGATCTTTTCTTCTTTTTCATCGATTCCAATACCGCGGCCTTTGGCCAGCGCCAGCAACTTGAAAAAATGATTGGCATACGCTACGGAGAAGGCCAGGGCCTTTATGCCAACACGGATTTCTCTTCGCTCGTCGATCAAGCCAACGGCGGCGGAACCGTTTGGGCCGTGCTGAACCCGTCGTACACGCGCCTGGCCATGCAGCAGCTCGTGCCGGAAACATCTCAATTCCCTGCCGCCGCACAACTCACTTCCAAACTCAAGGCCATGACGATCAGCATCAAGGGAAGCAGCGGCGTCGACGCGACCTTCGAGGCCGTCTGCGGTTCCACCGATGACGCCAACACGTTTGCCGCGCTTCTCCAGGCCGGACTCATGTACCGCAAATATCAAGTCGGGAACACCAACCCGGACCTCGGCGCGCTTCTCGACAGCGCGCAAATTGTCCCCGCGGGAGACCGCCTCGCCGTGAAACTTTCCCTCACCAACGACCAGATGCAGTCGCTGATCCGGCGCAACACGTTTGCTGTAACGATGTAGCTCAGGCACTCTTGCCTGTGCGATTTTGTGAGCTGCGGGGATTAGGTAATCGTGCCTTTGACAATTACAAAAACCGCACAGGCAAGAGTGCCTGTGCTACTAAAATCT
>PMOP01000031.1 GCA_003161495.1 Acidobacteriota bacterium
TCCATTCGAAGAAATAGTGGCGCAGGCTTCAGCCTGTGGGTTTTAGTTCTTGCAAGGACCAACCCCCACAGGCTGAAGCCTGCGCCACTCAATCACGAGCGCAAGTTGAGCCGCGGCGAACCACGGTGCTATTCTACAATCATGAGTGATGATGTTCCAATTCGCGAACTTGCGAGCGCTTCCCCGGAAGCGCGCCACCAGGCGCTGCTCGAAGTGGCCGAAGCGATCGCGCAGCACCGCGATCTCGGCGAGCTGTTCCACGAACTCGCCGAGCGCCTGCATCGCGTCGTGGAATTCGAATACCTGAACCTGATCTTGCACGATCCCGTGCGCAACGTCATGCGCCTGCACATCCTCGAAACCGAAATGCCCAGGAAATACGGCCCGGGAAGCGAATTCCCGCTGGGAGAAACTCCGTCCGGATGGGTCTGGGAAACGCAGCAGCCGTTTATTCTGGATGACATCGAGAAGGAAACTCCCTTTCCCGCGCTGCTGCAAACGTTGCGCGATAACGAAGTGAGATCGGTCTGCTCGCTGGCCCTCACCACGGCGCAACGCCGCCTGGGCGTCATGAGTTTCGGGCGCAGCACGACGCACATTCATTCCCAAACCGAGGTCGCATTCCTGCAGCAGGTCGCGCGGCAGGTGGCCGTCGCGGTGGACAACGTATTGAATTTCGAGAGTGCGCAGGCTTACCAGCGCCAGTTGGCGCGAGAGCGCGACCGTCTGCGCGTTTTGCTCGAAGTGAACAACGCCACAATTTCCAAGCTGGATCTGCACGACCTGCTGAATGCGATTTCCGCTTCGCTACGCCGAGTAATTCACCACGAGTACACGAGCCTCGCGCTCTATGAGCCCGCCACGAATCAGATGCGCATGCTGGCGCTCGATTTCCCCCAGGGAAAAGGGTTGATCCGGGAGGAAATGATCGTCCCGCTCGACGGCTCGATGACTGGAAAAGCTTTCCGCATGCGCCAGCCGCTCGTGCTGGACCGCGCCGCCATGGAGGATTTCGATTCGCGCACCTCGCACTTGATGCGTGCCGAAGGCGTGCGGTCCGTCGTGTGCATGCCGCTCATCACGCACGATCGCGCGCTCGGCACGCTCAGCCTGGCGAGCCTGCGCGACGGAGCTTTCCAGCAAGGCGATGTCGATCTGCTTGTCCAGGTCGCCGGGCAAGTGGCGATCGCCGTGGAAAACGCGCTCGCCTTTCAGGAAATCGCCGTCCTCAAAAACAAACTGGCCCAGGAAAAACTTTATCTGGAAGATGAAATCCGCTCGGAAATGAATTTCGATGAAATCATCGGGGAAGGTTCCTCGCTGCGCGCGATCCTGAAGCAAGTGGAGACCGTAGCTCCAACCGACTCAACCGTTCTCATCACCGGGGAAACCGGCACAGGCAAGGAATTGATCGCACGTTCTATCCATCAATTCAGCCCGCGCCGCGAACGCACCTTTGTCAAAGTCAATTGCGCCGCGATTCCCACCGGGCTGCTCGAATCGGAATTATTTGGCCATGAGCGCGGCGCTTTCACGGGAGCGATTGCGCAACGCATCGGCCGCTTCGAGCTCGCGCACGGCGGCACTATTTTCCTCGATGAAGTCGGCGACATTCCGCTCGAATTGCAGCCAAAACTTCTGCGCGTTCTTCAGGAACAGGAGTTTGAACGGCTGGGCGGCACGCACACGATTCGCGTCGACGTCCGCCTGGTGGCTGCCACGAACCGCGACCTCGCCGAGATGGTCGCGGCGCGGACTTTTCGCAGCGATCTCTACTATCGCTTGCGCGTTTTCCCTCTTCACATGCCCCCTTTGCGCGAACGCCAGGAAGATATCCCCGCGCTCGTGCGCTACTTCGTGGAAAAGCATGCTCGCCGCATGAACCGCGCGGTGGAAACGATCCCGGCAGAAACTCTCGACCTCTTGGTGCGTTACCCGTGGCCCGGAAATATCCGTGAGCTGGAAAATCTGGTCGAGCGCGCCGTAATCGTCTCGCCTGGACCCGTCCTTCGCGTCCCTCTGAGCGAACTTAAGACCCCGGAGGAACCTTTTACGGATAACCTCACCCTTCGGGCCGCCGAGCGCGAACATATTCTCAAGGCCCTGGAAGCGACGAACTGGGTGCTGGCTGGCCCGCGAGGTGCGGCCACAAGGTTAGGGATGAAGCGAACCACTCTTCAGTCCAGGATGCGGAAGCTCGGAGTCATCAGAAGTCGCCGCAAGTAAGCTCTCAGCACGACAGTGCCGATATTTAGGCGCTTGCCCATATATAGGCATTTCTAACTTAATCTGCCCTTCTGATTCTTAGAAATTTCTAACAAAATTAGTAATAACGCACTGTAAACAAAAGCATTAATTATTATGCTTATATGTCGGCACATTGGCTCTCAACTTGCTGCTTGTGGTAAGATCAGTTTCCGCCAAGTTTCGAAAGCAGGGGGAATGCTCAAGGTTACGATTAAGCAGGTGGATTCCGCCGAAACTTGGGAACTCGAGGGGAAAATATCCGGAGTCTGGGTTAAAGAGCTGGAGCGTTGCTGGAAAGAGCGCTTGACGCCGCCAGGCATTCCCTTGCAAGTGCATTTGAAAACAGTGAGCTACATCGATGCGGCGGGGAAACAATTGCTGGTGGAGATGCATGGCAGCGGGGTGGAGATAAGAGGGTGTGGTTGCATGACGAAGGCCGTCGTGGAAGAGATCACCCGGCAGGCCAACGC
>PMOP01000224.1:0-6783 GCA_003161495.1 Acidobacteriota bacterium
CGATTTTCAACAAAACCCCGCTTTTACAAGGGTTTTCTCAAGTTGCCGACAACTTCGAGGACGCCGATCCTCGTACGCAATTGAATCTGTTCCACTTATAATGGGACAGTATTGATTGGAAAGTTCAAATTTCAAATCTCCCGTTTCAAATTTCAAATTTGAAATTACCTTACGAAGGAAGAATGCCCGGTTAATCCAATTTTCCCGTATAGAGCGCCATACCTACGGCTGCGTCCATTTTAATGCGCGCCAGCGCGCGGATTTCTTCGCGGCTGCGAATGCCGCCCGCGGCCGTGATGGGACGGCGCGTGGCACGGCGCAGGGAGCGGAACCATTCCAGATTCGTGCCGCGCATCGTGCCTTCGGCGTCCACGTAGGTGCACAAAAATTCGGAGGCGTATTTTTCTAGTTGGGGAATGACTTGCTCGGGGCGAAGGCGTAGTTTATCCTGCCAGCCGCGCACCAGGATTTTTCCGCCTTCGGTATCGAGGGCGATCATGACTCGGCGGCGGCCTATTTTGCCGGCCAGACGCTGGAGAAAATTGGCGTTCACCTTTCCGTCTTTGAATGCGGCGCTGCCGACTATAATTTTTTCCGCGCCCCAACCGGCAATCCTGGCGGCTTGGGCGACGGTGCGAATTCCGCCGCCTACGCGAACGCGCATCTTGCGTTTTTTTGCAGCGGCGCACAGATTGCGCACGAGCCTGGCGTTGGTTCCCTTTCGCATCGCGGCGTCCAGATCGATTACGTGGATCAGCGGGTAGCGACCGAAGCGGTCGAGCAAACCGAAAACGTCCTCTACCGCGAGTTTGAGTTTGCGGCCGTGGACGAGTTGCACGGCGCGTCCGTCTTGCAGGTCGATGCAGGGGATCATCATGTCGAGTTTTTTAGCGCCTCATCGCGCGAACTATATTTCAAAAGGCCAGCGGCTAAAGCCGCCAATATTGCAAATTCTTTTTGTCACGGCTGGAGCCGTGACCCACAAACCAACAGTCACGACCCACAAACAAACTGCCGTGTCTTGCAAACAAACAGCCGTGGGCTACGAACGAAGTGGCGTACCTCGTAAACCAACGCAACCCGGGTTTCGCCCGGTTTATGTAGCGCCCGCCTTCAGGCGGGCATTGTTGATATGCGCAGGTGCCCGCCTGAAGGCGGGCGCTACATGAACGGAAACCTCAACGCCTGCAAGCTCTCTAGCCTGTCTGGCGGACTGGCACGCCTTGCTGGCCTAGATAACGTTTGAGATCGCCTAATCCCTGGATACTGTCGTGAAAAATCGAGGCGGCGAGCGCTGCGTCGGCGCGGCCTTCGCTGAATACTTCGAGAAATGTTTCCGGCGTGTCTGCGCCCCCGGAAGCGATCACGGGAACGGAAACCGCTCGTGAAATGGCAGCTGTGAGCGGGCAGTCGAATCCGGAACGCGTGCCGTCCTTGTCCATGGAAGTAATCAAAATTTCTCCGGCGCCGCAATCCACTCCCTGGCGCGCCCACGCTACGGCATCCATGCCGGTGGGGACGCTGCCGCCGCGCACGAATGCTTCCCAACGATCACCGACACGCTTCGCGTCAATCGCAAGCACGACCGCCTGCGAGCCGAATTCCGCAGCCAGGGCCGTAAGCAGCGCGGGACTGCGAATCGCCGCAGTGTTCACCGTGAGTTTGTCGGCGCCTGCGCGGAGAATGGCGCGGCCTTCGTCAACGTTTGCGACGCCGCCGCCGGCTGTGAGCGGGATTGCGAGTTCGGCGGCGACGCGCCGAATCGTTTCGAGAAACGTGGGGCGATGGTCGCGCGAGGCGGCGATGTCCAGGACCACCAGTTCATCGGCGCCCTCGATGTTGTAGCGCGCCGCGAGCGCGGCCGGGTCGCCCGCATCGCGCAAATTTACAAAGTTCACGCCTTTGACGACGCGTTCGCCGTCCGTGTCCAGGCATGGAATGATGCGGCGCGCGAGACTCATCCCTTTGCGCCCGCTTGCCGCACAAAATTGGAAAGGACCTGCGCGCCCACGGGTCCCGATTTTTCCGGATGGAATTGCGTCGCGAAAATATTTTTCTGCTCGAGCACGGCGACAAACGAGGCGCAGTGATCGCAGTAGGCAACGCCCGCTTCCCCGGCATCGAGCGCGGCATAGGAATGCGCGAAATAAAAATAGGCGTCTTGCGGAACGCCTTCCAGCAATTTGCTGGGGCGCGCGCGACGCAACTGGTTCCATCCCATGTGCGGAAGACGATCGGCCGGAGGCAGAGCGGAAACTTTCTGTGGAAACATCGCGAGGCCCTCATCGCCGGGAGCTTCGTCGCTCGTGGCGAACATGGCCTGGAGCCCGAGGCAAATTCCAAGCAGCGGCGTGCCGCGCGACACCGCTTCACGCAAAGGATCGACGAGCGAGCGCTCGCCGAGCGAACGCATGAGCGCGCCAAAATGGCCGACGCCGGGAAGAATCAACGCGTCGCAGCCCGCGAGAGCTTGCGGCGTCGATGCACGGCGCGATTCGACGCCTAGCCGGCTGAGAGCGCGCTCGACGGAAGGAAGATTTCCCGCACCGTATTCCACGAGTGCGATATTCATAGCAAACCTTTCGTGCTGGGCAATACGCGCTTCAATTGCGGATCGCGCGTGGCCGCAAAACGCAGCGCCCTGGCGAAGGCCTTGAAAATGGCTTCCACCTGATGGTGCGACGACCTGCCGTACAAGAGACTAAGGTGAACGTTCGCGCCGGCAGCCTGCGCGAAGCCGCCAAAAAAATCTTCCAGCAATTCCGTTTGCATGCCGCCGACAAGCTTCGCTGAAAATTTCCATTTGCAGACGAGGTGCGGGCGTCCGCTGAAGTCGATGGCCGCGGCCGCGAGAGTTTCGTCCATGGGCATCAGGAAATATCCGGCGCGCAAAATGCCGCGTTTGGAGCCCAGAGCTTTGCGCACTGCTTCTCCGAAAACGATGCCAGTGTCCTCCACGGTGTGGTGTTGATCGACTTCGAGATCGCCGCGTGCAGCAAGCTCCAAATCCATCGCGCCATGACGTGCCACGAGCGTCAGCATGTGGTCGAGAAACGGGATGCCGGTGGAAATTTTCGCGCGGCCCTGGCCGTCGAGGTTCAGACGCACGCGAATGTCCGTTTCGGTTGTAGTGCGGCGCAGATTTGCTTTTCTCATGCCCACAGTTTCTCCAGATCGCGAACGCTGTGCAGGATTTCAAGAGCGCCCAATTCACGCAGCCGCGCCGCGCGCGCCTGGTGCGCGTCGCTGCCGTGCGGGAGAACGCCGACGAATGGCACACGAGCGCGTTTTGCGGAGAGCGCGTCGTCAATATTATCTCCGAGGTAGAGCGCTTCGCGGCGCGGCATGCCATTGAGCAGCAGGCGCAACCCTTCCGGGTCCGGCTTCCCTTTTTTTACGTCGTCCATGGTAACCGTCCGGCGAAAAATCTTGCTCGCATCGGTTCCCTCAAGCGTGTGTCGCAATTCCCGGCGCGTGCGGCCGGTAAAGAGCGCAAGTTCCGCGCGGCGCGACCAACGCTCCAGCCGTTTGTGCGTGATCAGCCAGCGTTCGCGCGAGACGTTGCCAGGGCATGGTTTCGTGCCCCAATAGAATTTTTGGAAACGCGCTTTCACTTTTTCGTACGGAACCGCGGGTCCGATGGACGCGATCCAATCCGTCGTCAATCGCCAGTCATCGTTGTAGCCGGAACGATTCTTCCACTGATGAATTTCGGCATAGGTGACTTTTCTACGGGTGAAAAAATGAACGGTGTCGACGATCGACTTGTGAAACGATCCGTGGACGTCGAGCAGCACTCCGTCCACGTCAAAAATAATAAGCTTTGGCGCAAGCTTCACAGGATTCCTTCCATGGCCCGCAGCACTTTGCGCGTGTCGGCCCGCGTGCCCGCGCTGATGCGAACAAAACCATCGCGCGGAAAATCTCTCCGGCCGCGAATGAGAATTCCCTTCCGTTCGAGGGCGCGAACGAGGCGTTTCGCTACGGGGCCAAAATCCGCGAGCAGGAAATTCGCGCTGCTCGGATAAATTCGCGCGCCCAGACTGACGAGACCCTTTTCCAGCATGGCGCGGCTTTGCAAAACTTCTCGCGTGTAGTTGCGGAGGAAACGCGGATCGCCAATGGCCGCTTCCGCAGCCACTAGCGCGGCGGAATTTACCGGATAGGGCGTGCACGCGCGCCGCATCGCCGCCAGCATTTCCGGCTTTCCGAACAGGCAACCAACACGCAACGCGGCGAGGCCCGCGGTTTTTGAAAACGTGCGCGCCACGAGCAGATTGGGATAGCGGCGAATCCACGGGAGAATCGTGAGTCCCGAAAAATCGAAATACGCTTCGTCGACGAGCACGAGCGTTCGCGAAGCGGCTCTTAAAATCCTGCGCAATTCTTCGCGCTGCACCAAAGTGCCGGTGGGATTGTTAGGGTTTGCGATATACAGGACGCGCGGGCAACGCTTTGGCGGCTGCCGCAGTGCGCGAATAACAGCGTCCACTGGAAATCGCATTTCATCGTCATAGCGCAATGCGATCACGCGCGCGCCCGCAAGTTCGGCGAAGAAGCGGTACATATCGAATGTGGGCTCGACGATCAGAACCGAATCACCATCATTAATGAATGTGTCCGCGATCAGATGGAGAGCATCGTCGATGCCATTCGTCAGATGTATTTCCGCGGGACGGACGCCGAAGAAGCGTGCCACGCGCTTCGTCGTCGCTTGATATTCTGGATAAATTGCCATCTCTTCGGCCGTCATGCGAGAAAGAGCGCGCATGACCGCGGGAGAACAACCCACCGTATTTTCATTGAAGTCGAGGCGCAGTTTTTTGGCGCGCCCCTCCTTCGGCGCGTTGTACGGCGCGAGACCCGAAACGGCTTTGCGGACCGGGATTACCGGAACCTTCGCGCGTTTCATTGGCGCACCTCAACGGCGCGAGCATGCGCCTCCAAGCCTTCGGCGCGGGCCATGGCCGTCACGACTGGGGCGAGGCGCTTCAATCCGGCGCGGGATATTTCCTGCGTGCTCGAACATTTCACGAAATCGGCGACGCTCAAGCCGCCTCGCGCTCGAGCCCATCCGGATGTCGGCAGGACGTGATTCGTGCCGCTGGCGTAATCTCCGATCGGCTGCGCGCTCCAGGGACCAAGAAACACGCTTCCGGCTTCGGATAATTTTTCGACCAATTCCCTGCTCGCATTCGGAATGCTTAAATGCTCCGGCGCCACGCGATTTGCAAATCGAATCGCCGCGTCGAGCGAGGGAGCAAGCAGAATGACGCTGGCAAGTCGGAGCGATTTCCAAGCCGGATTTGTTCTCGGCAGATCAAGTAGCCGTTTTTCAACTTCGGCGGCAACCGCTTTCGCGAGGCGAAGCGATGGAGTGACCAGCAACGCGACAGCGTCGGGATCATGTTCGGCCTGAGCAAGAATATCGGCGGCGATGTAGAGCGGCGACCCTCCCGTAGCCAATATCAAAACCTCCGTGGGGCCGGCAGGCATGTCAATCGCGCAATCATTGGAAACGATGCGTTTCGCCGCGGTGACGTAGCGATTGCCGGGTCCGCAAATTTTGTCCACACGCGGAATCGATTGCGTGCCATAGGCAAAGGCGCCGATCGCTTGCGCGCCGCCCATGCGGGCGATTTCCGTCACGCCAAGAATTTCAGCGGCGGCGAGCAACGTGGGGCTAGGTTTCGGGCACGCCACAACGATGCGCTTCACGCCGGCCACCTGCGCAGGAATCGCCGTCATCAGCAAAGTCGAGAAAAGCGAAAAGCGACCGCCTGGAATGTAGCAACCGATGGTTTCGAGCGGCGTGACTCGCTGGCCGACGCGAACTCCCGGCTCGACCGTTATGGTCCAGGAGCGTGGGCATTGCTCTTCGGCGACGCGGCGGATATTTCGCGTGGCGTGCTCAATCGCACGGACGAGCTCGCGCGATATGTTGCGTCTCGCATCGCGGATTTCTTTCCGGCTGATCCACAGCGACTTACGAGTGAGATGAACCCCATCGAGGCGCTCAGCCCAGCGAAACAGCGCGGCGTCACCGTTCTTGCGGACGTCAGCGAGAATGCGCGCGGCGATTCGTTCGGCGGCCGCGTCATGCAGGCTGCGGCGCGCGAGGAATTTCGAGGCCACGGCATCGGTTAGTTTGAGAATAGGCATTTGTTTCAAAACTTTCTTCAGAGCACGATCTTATTCAATGGATATTCGACAATTCCCTGCGCGCCCGCGGCTTTCAAACGAGGAATGATCGAGCGAACCACATCTTCGTCGATGATTGTATTCACCGCGATCCAGTCAGGATCGCTCAGCGTCGAGACCGTCGGATTCTTGAGCGCGGGCAGTACGGCGAGCACCGCGGCGAGCTGCTCCTTACGCACGTTCAACATGATGCCGACTTTCGTGTACGCCGCGATCGCGCCGGAAAGCAAAAGAAACAGGTTGGCAATTTTTTCGGATTTCCACGGGTCGCCGCCAGCCGCATAATTGGCGATGAACACCGTGCGCGATTCGAGAATGGTATCGACGATTCGCAAGTGATTCGCGCGCAACGACGATCCTGTTTCGGTGACTTCGACGATGGCGTCNNAGATTCACAACTTCGGTGGCGATAACTTTTCCCGCGAGGTCTTTTACGGATTGCACCGGCCCATCTTCCGGCACGGCAAGAACCCAGCGCACGGGCGAGAGGCTTTGCTTCGAGTACATCAGCTCGCCGATCTCCGCGACCTTCGAGCCCGTCTCAAACACCCAGTCGCGTCCGGTGATGCCCGCATCGAGCGC
>PMOP01000224.1:6835-6986 GCA_003161495.1 Acidobacteriota bacterium
TCCTGCAGGCTGCCCTTGGGAATTCCGAGACGAAGGACGCTCATCCTCGCGCATCCTTTCCGTAAACCGCATTGGGATCGAAAGTTCGCTCTGCGGCTAATTTCATTTCGCCTTGCGGAGAAAGTTGCCGGAAGAAACAGGAGCGGTAGCC
>PMOP01000198.1 GCA_003161495.1 Acidobacteriota bacterium
GTGGCACGATGATGGCGTCTTGCCCGTAACCGACGGCGGTGGCCATTCATTTAGAAACGGAACGATGGACTCCGCTGGACGTGAAAGGCTTGGGCGTGTTTATATTCCTTCCGGTAATTTGAACGATCCGTTTACATGATAGGTAATGGATGGTTGCTTTTCGCGGAAGGCTCATGCAGGATGTCGAGGGCGAAACGCGGTTATAATTCGGTACCGGTTGGAAAATGAGAATTAAAAACCTTCGCTACTGGATTCTGGTATCCGATTTACTATGGATGCTCGCGGCTTCGGCCCTGGCCATCTACGTTCGCTATTCAGGTCAGGCAGGCCCGCTAGTTTTTAGAGAACGTATTCAGCCATATTCCCTGATGATTATTGCCGCCATTGTAATCTGGCCTTTTCTGTATTTTTGGATGACACTCGACGGATTCAAAGGGGGGTGGCGTCCGCTGGCCATGCTCTCTCAGATTATCGTCGCGGTATCGCTGTTGATGATGGTTCTACTGGCCGTCAGCTTCCTGGCCCAACATTACTATTCCCGCCTCGTGCTGCTTTACTTCGCAATAATCTTTTCTCTGGGGGTTGTTGGGTGGCGCTGGATGGCGCGATTTCTGGTTACTTCCAGGTTCAGAAACATGGCGGATGATCGCTGCGTAATTCTTGGGCACGGACAGATAGCGAAAGAGCTGGCTACCAAGATTGCCTCCCACCCGGAACTTCCTTTTCAAATTGTCGGATTTTTATTTCCGGGCGAATCCGAGGTATTCAACGGTTTTACCACTGTACAGGATGCTCTTCCGCTCGCTTCGTTTAAGACCCTGCAGGTCCTCGACCTGCTCGTGCAGCAAAAGGTCCAGAAGCTCATCATCGCAATGCCGGAATCTCACGGCGCGGAGATTCGAAAACTTATTTCCGAATGTCGAAAGGCGTCGATCCAGGTGCACCTGATTCCGCAATGGTATGACCTGTATCTGTCCAAAGCGGAATTATTGGAGATCGATGGACTTCCGCTGCTCACGCTGCAGGAACGGAATCCTCTGGCGATCCGCAGCGCGCTTAAACGAACGATGGACCTCGTTCTGGGATTTGGTATCTTGCTCCTGATATCGCCGATTCTGATAGCCGCTGCTTTGGTGGTTTACATCAGGAAGGGTAGGGCCTTCCGGGCGGAACTACGTTGCGGCAAAGATGGAATTCCATTTCGGATGTATCGACTTAATGTGGATCGTCACGCCATCGATCCGGAGCGGTACGAGAAGATGTTGGTGCGATGGAGCATGACCGAACTGCCCCAACTATGGAACGTGTTGAAAGGCGATATGTCCATGGTGGGACCCCGGCCGGAGGCGCCCGACAGAGTAAAACATTACTCAGAATGGCAGCGGCAGCGATTGAAGGTTCCTGCCGGCGTCACGGGGCTTGCTCAGGTCCACGGGCTTCGGGATCAGCATTCCTCGGAGGACAAGGCGCATTTTGATTTGCAGTATATCTTTAATTGGCACCCGCTTTTAGACCTCAGTCTAATGTTGCAGACGGTATGGACATTGCTTTTCAGGAGCCCGAGCCAGGAGCCCGCACTGCCTCAATCCGTTAATGCTTCCAACTCTCCGACCGATATAGTGGTCAGCGAGGTTGCCAATGTTAATCGTCCGTAGCCCTGTGCGAATCAGCTTCGGTGGAGGCGGGACGGATCTTCCCTCCTATTATGAGAGGTTCGACGGCGCCGTTCTCAGCGCCGCAATCAATAAATATTTCTACACGGTTCTTCAAAAGCGGACCGACGGGAAGATACAAATTATTTCCGCGGACCTGCGCACGATGGAAACTTGGCAGAACATCGCGCGAATGGAAGTGTGCGGCAACGCTTTGGAGATTCCTCTTGCTGTCCTCAAGGAATTTGGGTTCGAAGTCTCGGTAAATCTTTTCCTTGCATCGGAGATTCCTCCGGGAACAGGACTGGGCTCTTCCGCAAGTGTTTGCGTCAACTTAACAAAATTGCTTGCAACATATCATCAACTTTCTCTTTCGAAATATGACCTTGCCGAGCGAGCGTTCCACATCGCGCGCAATGTTCTGGGCCGGCCCGTCGGCAAACAGGACGAATATGCCTCGGCTTTCGGAGGTTTGAATTTTATTTCATTTTTTCGAGACGGCAAGACTCTGGTCGAACCCTTGCATCTCGAGCCAGACCTCGCCCGGGAATTGCAATCGAGTCTAATGCTGTTCTTCACAGGCGAATCGCATCACTCTTGGACCATTCTTAAGGAGCAAGAAGAATCGACGAGGAAGACGGGCGGCAGCTCCGTTGAATACCTGCATGAAATTCGAAAACTTGCGGAACCAATGAAGGCCGCACTCTTGGCCGGCGAACTCAATCAGTTTGGCCGTTTGCTTCACGAAGGATGGGAAATTAAGAAGCGGCTTTCTTCAAAAATGTCCAACTCACACATCGATGAAATGTATGAGACCGCACTTAGGAATGGAGCCGTAGGGGGCAAGATCACCGGTGCAGGGGGTGGCGGGTTCCTCCTGCTGTTTTGCCCGCCGTCATACCAACGAAGCGTGCGCACCGCCCTGGCGGCCATGGGCGTGCAGGAGATGGGATTTGAATTTGACTTCCATGGCGCTCAGGTTGTCGCCGACGATCCTTTCATCGATGGCGATCAAAATGGCGGTACGCGCTGGACTTTTGCTCCTGTAGCGAACAAGGCGCTAGCCAATAAATTCATGCCGGCTAAGAGCACATCATAAAGTCAGATTGCACATTTTCGGGCGGAGAGGCCTTCCAATGAAGGCCTTCCTGTTGGCAGGGGGTTTGGGAACCCGTCTTCGGCCGTTGACGGACATTACGCCAAAATGTCTTCTCCCCGTTCAGGGGATTCCCATCTTGAAGATATGGTTCGATGTCTGCCGCCAGTACGGGATAGATGAGATTTTGATCAATGTTCATGCGCATGGAGATGCGGTCCGGAAATACATTGGAGATCACAAAGAAAACATGGGGGTGCACCTCTTCGAGGAAGCATCGCTTCTGGGAAGTGCGGGAACGATTCTGGCGAACCAGGAATGGGTCGCCCAAGAGCGGTCTTTTTGGATATTTTATGCGGATGTCCTCACCACGGCCAATTTGAATCAAATGCTGGCTTTTCACGAAACTCATGGCCAGATTGCCACGATCGGCGTGTATGAAGTTCCGGACCCATCGCGATGCGGCATTGTTCAAGTAAACGCAGATGGAATGGTTAGCGATTTCATTGAAAAACCCAGCACTCCTGTCGGCAATTTAGCGTTCTCAGGATTGATGTTGGCCACGCCGTCTCTTTTGAAGGCAATTCCACCTACCAGCCCGGCCGATCTTGGATTTCATGTCCTGCCAAAAATTGTGGGTCAAATGGCGGCATACCGACTCCGGGATTTCGTGATGGATATAGGAACGCTGGAAACATACCGGGCAGCGCAAATGACCTGGCCCGGCCTTTCTCAATCACACGACCACGGTGGTGCTCGTGTTTAAAGGCGTGGTCTTCGATTTCGACGGTGTCATCGTGGACAGCCATCCTGCGCATCTACGCGCTTGGAAGAGTTTTCTTAATTCCATTGGCAGGAATGTATCGGAAGAACAGCTTCATTTTGTTTTGGATGGAAGAAAGCGCGACGATATCCTACGGCATTTTTTGGGAGAGTTAGACGCAGACGAAATTGAAAAATACGGCCTTCAAAAAGAGCAGTGTTTTCGGGACGAAGTTACGCATGTGCGTGTTGCGGACGGTTTGCTTGGTTTCCTGGAAAACCTTCAATCCGAGCAATTGGCCGTGGCTATCGCCAGTTCGGGAAGCAAAAGTCGAATTCACTTTCTCGTCGACAGGTTCGGCTTAAACAAATTCTTCCGAGTGATCGTCACCGGAGACGAAGTGGAACAAGGTAAGCCCGATCCGGCTGTTTTTTTAATGGCTGCTCATCAATTGGGAGTGGATCCTTGTGAATTGATTGCCTTCGAAGACGCCGTTTCAGGCATCAAGGCGGGGAGGTCGGCAGGGATGAAATGTATCGGAATCGCTCCTCCTGAACGTGTTCCAATTTTGCTGGCGGCAGGTGCGAGTTGTGTCATGCCTGATTTTCACGACATGTCGTGTTCGAAAATTCGGAAACTTCTGTCGAATGGCGCTGGGATGGGCTCAACGTCTGCTTCTCATCAATTTATGAGCTGAAAGAAGAGAAAAGTCGGCGTAGCCCCGCCGGCTGATTTTCCGTAGAAATGAAGTGGACCAAAGTCGGAGGTGTCGATGCACATAGCTTGGAAGCCCCAAGCTCCAAAAGTTCAGAATGGATTCGTACGAATGTGTTGCATCGTCTTTTGCTTCGCAAAAAGCAGCGCCAATTCGATTACCCCCCTCATTTCTTTGTATATGCGAGCCGGCCTCGAATGCTGAAATGTGCGAGACGGAATGTACATTTTCTCTTGGCCTTTGTATTGGGGCTCAGCGCACTTCTCTTCAGTTCCAGTGAGATGGTTGCAGCCGAACACGATCCTGTCGATCAGCCGCTCTACGAAATTGTGGCTGTGGGACGCGGCCAGGGACAAATAATCCTGGCGACGCTGGCTTCACCGGCTGAACAGGTGGAATGGCGGTTTCGCAGGATTCCGGTTTCACCCTCCGATAAGGCCGTTTCCAATGTCGTTCTTTCCGTGGGTGGCACGAAAGCTCTGGTCGTTTTTTCGGACGGCACCTCGCACGTTCTCGATTTAACCAAGCGCATCACTGGAATCAGCCCCGGTGATATCCCTTCTCCGCAGCATCGCCTGCCTCATCAAGTCTTTCCGTTCGCAAAAAACGGAGAAGTTTGCCTGTTGGACGACTTGAACCAGCCCATCAAAAATAAGTGCACGAACGCCATAGCAGCCGCGGTCCACGAGGACGGGCGTGTGCTCTATGCGCACGAAGACGGGCGGCTGGTTGTCGTTTCTCCCAATTCAGGCGCGCAGGAAGAGCTCCCGTACCGATTGCCGCGAGGCGCGGATTTTCAATTGTTGGCAGGCCACCGTGGAGATGCGCGGGATTTCCTGCTGCTCATCTCGGAATCCGGCGCGGATCAGGCCGGAGCGCGCCTCGCTCGCGTGACAAAAATCATTGATCCGCGGATCCCTGCGACACCGGTCGGACAGTTTGCGAATCCCACTGTGGCAGCGCTACGAGCACAGCTCGAGTTTTCCAATTCCACTTCTCCGGCAGCCGGGCGAAGCCGCTCGGAGACGCCGGGCGACTCAACACTCGAAACGCTGGCTGCAAATCTGAGTGTGCAAACGAAACCGGCGGAGCTCTCGTGGTCGTTTTATCGTGTCGCGGCCAACAATGATCTCTATGCGCCAGTCCTCGAATTCGCCGACGGCGAGCCTGACTATCCCAGCGACGTCAATTTTTGGGAAGAAATTATGCCGCTGGCGCATGGCAGCTCCATTGAAGATTACCGGGCAGCCTACGCAGCTATGGGAAACCGGCGATGGTCGCGCTGCACGAT
>PMOP01000346.1 GCA_003161495.1 Acidobacteriota bacterium
AGGCTTCAGCCTGTGGATTTTAATTGTGGAAGCATGGCCGTGCTCCAACGAACCCCCACACTCTGAACTCCGCGAAATAAGTATTTTATTTTGTCATTCCGAACGAAGTGAGGAATCTCTCTGTGATTAAATGCCAAAGAAAGAGAGATTCCTCGGCGCGCAGCGCGCCTCGGAATGACAAAAATTTCAGATGTCCAGCAGCCCGTGATGCCTTGGCAAAAAAAACCGATAAAGTGCCGCGATGAGAAATGAACAGGATTCCTGAAGAACAATTCAACCTACCGCACATGCTCCAGAAATTTTCGAGCACGTTCATAATGCGCAAACCGCTTTTCCTCCGCGCGGAATTCAGGCGAGTGCGCCTGCAGCCCGCATGCCGCGGCCCGCAGCGGATGCTTCACGTGCAGCATTTCGTGATAGAGAATGAATTCCACCGCGTAGGAGGGAACTTCGTCGCGGTCCAGCCGCCGGTTCATCACAATCTGGTCGAGCGAAGGATCGTAGCATCCAAACTGGGAGCGCCACGGCCGCGCGCTCCATCCCAGGCGAGGGCGGCGAAGCCGCCCCTCAAAATATTCGGCGTTGAGCGCAGCGAACATGGGATCCAAATTGTGCGCCGAGCCGGCCGGATTGTCCTCGATGCGCCGGGCGCGCTTGCGGCGAACGCGCGCGATGTGCCGCCGCGTCGAGTGCGCCAGCGCGAACTGGCGATAGAGATCGCGCAACTCGCGAGGCACGCGCCGCCGATACATTTGCCCCAGCAGAATCGCGGCGGCGGCTTCAATCACCGGCACGGGCGCCTCATGCAAAATATCGGAAAGCCGCACGTAGGCCACGTCCTGCCGCAAACGCAACGTGTGCGAAAGATTGGCGTACGGGTACAACTCCACTTGAAACTGCGGCGGCCGCCCCTGGCACCCCAGCCTCGTGAAGATGCGCTGAAACACGCGGTCTCCGCCCAATAGCGCAACAGAAGTGCGGCGGTCCTTCCGCAGTGCCGTGGATATGTTCACGATGGTTTGCGCCGCTCCGGTGGCGCGGACATTTCTTTCGCGGCCTTCTCCACTTCCATCGCCGCGTCCTGCGTCGCCTCGATGGCGTCGTCCAGATTTTCCTTGTACGTTTCGCGCTCCACGCCGTTAGCTGCAAGCCCCTGCAAATAGGGCAGGAATTCCTTGATGCCCGCCTGCAGCGCCTTCACGCCGGCGCGAATATCCTGCTGTTTGTCGACTCCAATTTCCAGTAAATCGGTGGCGTCATCGATGCAACCCGCGTAGCCGTTAATGAGGCTGTTCAGGCGCTCCGTCCTCTTGCGGTCGGTGGAATCGAAGTGCGCGAATTCATACTGGAGTTTCTTGATCCGGTCCGCAGCGAAGCCGGCAAATAACACGATGCGCGGCCCCGGCGCGCCGGCTTCGCGAATCTTGTCGGCTTCCGTATCGGACAGATATTCTTTTTTTTGCGGCGCGGCATTCGCCCTACCAGCAGGCGCAGCGCCTAGAATCGAGGCGGCGAGCAACAGGGCGCCCGATATGTGCATGGATCGCATGGGACACCTCAAGGATCGGATTTCGGCGAATTGTGATCCGGCCGGCGCGGAAAAAGTTCGTCGATGAGCTGGTTTTGATCCGCGAATAAATCGTTCCGGACTTCCCGGAAAAATGGCCGCTTGTCCACAGGCAGCGTAAGAACCAGGTCGTCAATCCGCCGGATCGTTCCGCGCAGGCTGATTTGCAATTCCTTGAATCCCGCGGGCTTGCGCTCTGGATCGACCCCCAGGCTGTGCAACGTTGCGACCATGTCGTGGACCTCGTCACGATACAGTTCGAGGGTGTGAAGGGAAGCCACGTCATCGTTAATCTTCAGTTGCCTGACTGCCAGGTCCACCTGATCGTCGCCCAATTTTACCAATGCGCGCGTTTTGCGTATCGGGTCCGTCTCGTGCTGGTATTTTCCAAGGTCCACGGCCAGGCGGTCTTGCGCGGCGAGCGATACACATAACGCCAGCGCTGTAACCATCGCCATCCGAATTTTTGCGGGCCCGATCATCTTCATGAAATAAGTTCGTTTGTTATCCGCATGTTACTTTTTCCTGGATTGCCCAAGTTCTTTCTGCAGGACGAGGATGCGATGCCGCGCCTGGAAATCCTGGGTATCGTGCTGCCCGCCGTCCTGATTGAGAAACTTTTGATAGGCGTCGATCGCCTCTGCCTTACGCAAAAGTTTATCGTAACAGATGGCGCGAACAAACCAGGACCCGGGCTTCGGAGTTTCCAATTTGGCAAGGCGGTCCATGGCATCGAGCGCCGCGGCATAATTTTCATTCAGATAAAATGCGTCGGACAGATCGCGCAGCGCATCCGCGGATTGCGGATTCCGCGCGTACGCTTGCTCCAGCGCGCGAACGGCCGCGGGATAATCGTGCAGCTCCATGTCGATGCGGCCCATCCAGGCGGAAAGCTCGGGATCTTGCGGCACGAGCGAAATCGCTCGTTGCAGCGCGTCCCCCGCCTCTTTCCATTTTTTCTGTTGCATGTAAATTTCTCCGCGCATTTTCAGTGAGTCGGCGGAAGGCATCGCGCCCGCTTCGAAGCGATCCAGTTCCGCAAGCGCCTCATCGAAGCGGCTCAGATTCAGGAGCGCCGAAGCCCGGTCAAAATGCGCGGACTTNNTTGTTTTGTGCCGCCAGAGCGGTCGCGAGTCCCAGGCGCGCCGGGGCCGCGTCGCCGCGCGATACGATGGCTGCGCGAAATTGCTCTTCGGCGCCGGCTGCGTCATTCGATCGGAGCAACGCGCGCCCCAGCGCGAAGTGAGCTTCATAATCGTTCGGGGAGAGCGCCAGCGCTGCGCGGTATTGCTCGATCGCTTCGGGAATTTTTCCGGCGTGTTCGAGTGAGAAACCCGCGAAAAATCGCGGACGGCTTTCCGTGGGTTGCAGTTCCGCCGCATGAAGAAACGCGCTGGCGGCTGCTGCGGGATCCGAATTCATCAGCACGAGACCCAGATTCTGATACGCGGCCGCCATCTTCGGATCCAGCGCGATCGCGCGCGAAAATTCATTTTTCGCGTCGTCCGCGCGTTTCAAGCCCGCAAAGGCGTAGCCCAACTGAAAATGCGGATAGGCCTCGTCCGGACGTTGCGCGATGTATTTCTGCAGCGGATCGAGCGCCGCGGCAAAATCCATTTTGTCGATGGCGTCACTCGCCTGCTGCAACAGGGGCGCAAGCGGATCTTCTTTCTCTTGAGGTTTTTCCTGTGGCGAAGAGTTTCCAGAAGCCTTCGCTGGGGTTTTTCGCGGGGTCTGCGCGGCAAGAGGAATTCCCGCAGCTGCGAGCCATGCGGCAGCTAGGCCAACTCGCAAGCAGCGCGCCGCGAAATCGTTTCCGGAACGCATGCGCTTCATTTGCTCCGCACAGCGGAATTCGGCGCGCCATGATTGTTATTCGCGTGAGAATTTGCCAGCGCTCGCGCCAGAAATTTCCCCGTAAACGAATGGGAGTTGCGCGCCACCTGCTCGGGCGTCCCGGTAGCGACAATCCGCCCACCCGCCGCCCCGCCTTCCGGCCCCAGATCGATGACCCAGTCCGAAGATTTGATGATGTCGAGATTGTGCTCGATGACGAGTATCGACGCGCCGCCGTCGATGAGTTTGCGGAACGCCGTCAGCAGCTTCTGAATATCGTCAAAGTGCAGGCCGGTAGTCGGTTCGTCAAAAATGTACAAGACGCCCTCGTTGGCTTGCGTCGTGAGATGCGCGGCAAGCTTCAATCGTTGCGCCTCGCCGCCGGAAAGCGTCGTGGCGGATTGCCCGAGGCGCAGGTAGCCGAGGCCCACTTCGTCGAGAATTCTCAGCTTCGAGGTGATTTTCGGCACTCCCGCGAAAAACACCAGCGCTTCGCGCACCGTCAGTTGCAAAACTTCATGTATGTTTTTTTCGCGATAGCGCACTTCCAGAACGCCGCTCTTGTATCGCGTGCCGCGGCATTCCTCGCAGATCAGCTCGACGTCCGCGAGGAATTGCATCTCCACGGTGACGATGCCTTCACCCTGGCACGCTTCGCAGCGCCCTCCGGGAATGTTGAACGAAAAATGCCCCGCCGTGTACCCGCGTTTTTTCGCTTCCGGCGTCGAGGCGAACGCTTCGCGAATCGCGTCAAACGCCTTGAGATACGTGGAGGGATTCGATCGCGGCGTCCTTCCGATCGGAGACTGGTCGACGAGCACGACGCTTTGCAGTTGTTGATCGCCTTCGATCCGGTCGCACAATTCCTGATATTTTCCGCCCGCGCGTTTCGCTTCAAGCGCCTTATAAATCACGTCATGCACGAGCGTCGATTTTCCCGATCCCGAAACTCCCGTGATCGCCACGAGCATGTGCAGCGGAATCATCAAATCGATGTTCTGAAGATTGTGCGCGCGCGCACCGAAAATCCGGAGAAACCGCCCGCTCGGTTTGTGACGCAGCGTTGGAACGGGAATGCGCAATTCGCCGTTGAGGTAGCGCGCCGTCAGGGATTCGCGGCTCTGCAAAAGTTCGCTGCGCGGCCCGGCGAAAAGCAGGCTTCCGCCGTGTTCTCCCGCGCCGGGCCCCAAATCGATCACGTAATCGGCGGCGGCCATCACGTCGGGATCGTGCTCAACCACGAGGATCGTGTTGCCCAGGTCGCGCAGGTGTTTCAGGATTTCGATCAGGCGGTGCGTGTCGCGCGGATGCAGGCCGATCGAAGGCTCGTCCAGCACGTACAGCGCGCCGACCAGATGCGAGCCGAGCGAAGTCGCCAGTTGAATGCGCTGCGCTTCGCCGCCCGAAAGCGTCGAGGAAAGCCGGTCCAGCGACAAATAGTCCAGGCCCACTTCATCCAGAAAAAGAAGACGCCGGCGGATTTCTTCCAGAATTTTATCGGCAATGGCGGCCTGCTCCTCGCTTAATTCGAGGCTGTCCATGAATTGCCGCGCCTGCGCCACCGTCATGGCGCAAACTGCTGTGATTGATTTTCCCGATACGCGTACCGCGCGCGCCTCGGCCCGCAACCGCGACCCATTGCAATCCGGACACAACGCGTAGCCGCGATAGCGGCTCAGAAATACGCGGACGTGAAGTTTATATTTTTTGCGTTCGAGCCACTGAAAAAATCCGTTCACTCCCGAATAATCGGACTTGGGATCGCCTTCAATGATCTGATTCTGCTGGGCGACGGTGAGATTGCGAAAGGGAACATCCATGGGGATGTGATTGGCCCGCGCGAATTTTTTCAGTTCGATCACCACGGCGCGGTAGCGCGGCTTGGTCCACGGTTGGATCGCGCCGTCGTTCAGAGATTTCCCCCGGTCGGGAATCACCAGATTGATGTCGAAATCCACGGTATTTCCAAATCCCTGGCAGCGGGGGCACGCGCCATACGGATTGTTGAACGAAAAAAGTCGCGGCTCCGGCTCCTGATACACCGCCCCGCACGTCTTACACTCGAAGCGTTCGTTGAACACCATCCGTTCCGACGGCCCGCCTGCTGCCTCCGGTACAAATTCCAGGATGGCTTCGCCGCGTCCTTCGCGGTAACAAATCTCGACCGAATCGACGAGCCGCGAACGCATGTCCGGCCCAATAGCGAGCCGGTCCACGACCACATACAC